>JAKLDO010000219.1 GCA_022703485.1 bacterium | reverse complement strand
ACTGTGTCATTTGCAGAAGCACCGCCCGCGGCCTCTTTGTCTCTATTAAAATAGTAATAATACAATTTTCGCCATGCAACAATCGGAGTTGACTGATAATATGCATCCCATGGTTGAATGCTTGTCCTAATTCCACCAAGTGGAAGATCTGTCATCATTGAACCCGGCGTACCATTTGTAAAAACTTTCAGATTTGCCACCACTCCCAATGTTTCTGAATAATAGTTTCTCATTACAACATAATAATATCCCGTCGTTGTCGGAGTAAAAGACATTGTTGAGTTTAAACTTGTCTGTGGAGAAACGCAGTTGGCTCCGCAATCATCATTGTATGCCACTTGACTATTACTGCTGTTTAAAAGATACAGAACCGTGTCAACGGATGTGACACCATAAGTTCTGAAAACATAACTGGTTCCGGCTGTTAAATTAATTCCCATCCTGTACAGTCTGCTTGAATTAGTGATATTTGTAACCTGCGGAGTATTTGCTCCGAAAACTAAAAGCGGCACAAAAAGCGCTAACAGAACTAAATACTTTTTCATGTTTATTCTCCTAAAATCTGTTCTTTG
>JAKLDO010000218.1 GCA_022703485.1 bacterium | reverse complement strand
TTCTAACTTTACCGGACAACAGTGATTTTTGAAGAAAAAAGAATGACAAAAGAATCTGAGATTATTTTTTATCAAGGGGATGATGGTAATGTAAAAATTGAGGTGCTTTACCACAATGAGACCTTTTGGATGACACAAAAAAAGATTAGCGAACTTTTTGGCGTCCAAAGACCAGCCATTACAAAACATCTTACAAACATCTTTGAGAGCGGAGAATTATCTGAAGATTCAGTTAGTTCCATTTTGGAACATACTGCCGGGGATGGAAAAAACTACAGAACTATATTTTACAACCTAGATGTAATTATAGCTGTCGGATATCGTGTAAACTCTAATAAAGCGACGAAATTTAGGATTTGGGCTACAAAGGTTTTAAAAGAGTTTATTACCAAAGGATTTGTTTTGGATGATGAACGTTTAAAACAAGGGAAACATTTCGGCAAAGATTATTTTGATGAATTACTTGAACGTATTCGTGAAATCCGTGCAAGTGAAAGAAGGTTCTACCAAAAAATCACAGACATTTATGCGCTTTCAATTGATTATAACAATTCTGATTCATTGACAAACGAT
>JAKLDO010000217.1 GCA_022703485.1 bacterium | reverse complement strand
ATGGTTCCCGTGTAGGTGTAAACGGAGAAATTCTTGATCCGGCAGGGATTTTTATTGCTGAAAATGTTCACGATAGACAGCGGCCTTCTGTAGCTTTTGACGGCACGAATTATCTGATCGTGTGGGAAAGCTTTCCTGTCGAACTCGAATATATTATGGGATACTATGAATCCAGACTTCTGGGAGCAAGAGTCGGAAAGAACGGGAAAATATTAGATGCAGATGCTTTTGAAATTTCAAAGGTGGTTATAGGTTATCGGGATCAAAGTCCCGAAGTTGTTTTCAACGGTTCCAGTTTTATGGTTGTCTGGACAGCACGGACTTGTGAATATGATAATTCACCGCCCCATCCTTCAGGTTGGAGTTGTTATCAGGACAGAAAAGGAGTAAATGTCTTGAAAGACGGAACTGTGTCTGAAAAAAGCGTTTTTGAAATTAAAGGTGCTTCAGACTCAGGGATAGCTTGCGGGAAATCGAACTGTCTGTTTGTATGGAGAGAAGATTATGACAGTAAAATTACAGGTATTCTTCTTTCTGGAAAATTTGATAGAGTCGGTTCGGGTGATATTTTGATCACTGAATCA
>JAKLDO010000216.1 GCA_022703485.1 bacterium | reverse complement strand
GGCGGGTGAAAGCGGGAAGATTCTCAACGGCCATGGCTCATTCCTCCGGATTTCAACTTGCGCCACCACCAGGATGCGTATCAAGCCAGTGTTGCCCAAGGGGGGTCAGGCGGTAACGCTGACTGCGGCTGTTGGGCTTGTCGGGCAGGGTCATTTCGATGACGCCCTGCTCCAGCGCCGGTGCCAAATAGGTCTTGCGAAAATGCTCCCGGTCGGCCAGCCCTAGAGCATCCTGAATGGCCTGCCGGGTCATTTCCCCTTCTATTCGTGCCAGCAGCATTCCTACTTGCGGGGTGACTTGCGGGGTGACTTGCGGGGTGACTTGCGGGGAATCTGCTGGAGGGACAAGCGCCAGCGGATGTCGCGGCAAACGGATCACAAACGAGAGGCGGTCGTCGTCCGTCTCAAACAGCGGCGCGGGCGAGCCGTTTGCCGCCATTTCCTTCAGTATTTTCGGGATACCGGTGGAGCGCCCTTCGGTCATCTCCAGTTCCTTGAGGAACTCCCCAATCCGCCGGTTGCGGTAGCGGCGGCTGACAATACGCCCCGCCTGAAAGTCCTCAAGCCGGATCGACCGATCCGGGCC
>JAKLDO010000215.1 GCA_022703485.1 bacterium | reverse complement strand
ACTTGATGTAAGGTTTGTCATAGAATGCCACGACTGTAACATCATCAAGCGTTACACCGGCCTCATCAAGCACATATTTCACCGCATTTTCCGGAAAAAGGGCGGTGTGTTTCTTTCTTGTGAACCGTTCTTCGTGAGCAGCGGCGATTATTTCTCCGTCAATAAGGAGCGCCGCCGCACTGTCGTGGTAATATGCCGATATTCCGAGAACTATCTGTCTCATGCGGACCTCTCTAGAATATTGTGTAAATGAAAGGAGCTATGGCCGAACCGCTTGAAAGCACTATCAGCACTCCGAACAGAAGCAGTACAAGTATTGCAGGAACCAGCCAGTATTTTTTTCTGACTCTAAGAAAGCCCCAAAGGTCTTTAATGAATTCCATTATTTATCTCCATCAGTAAGGTTTAATGACATCGGCATCGGTATATTTCAGATTCCTTTCCGCAAACACCGAGCCGGTCCCTTTCCTGAATTTCTTCAGCTGAAGCGGATCTTTACCGGCGAGCCTTGCGATAAAACCGATGGGAGTGATTATCGTGAAAAACACAGTTGAAAGTATTATCTTTGACATCACATCACCGATCAGATGGGA
>JAKLDO010000214.1 GCA_022703485.1 bacterium | reverse complement strand
TGTCCTGCGTGGCGCGCGGCTTGCCGTGGTAACTGCTGGCGACCGATCCCGACAACATGAAGGGGATGCCGAGCGCGTCGAATCGTTCAATGAGTCGGGAAAGGAATTCGCGTTGCTGGCTCATGCGATCTCGGGCGGCAACATGATGCCGTGAACGAGTCGGATATAGCGGCGGATGATTTGAGCCCGATCCTCGCCTTTATGTCGCGCCGATAGGCCCGATAGGCAAGCATCATAAGCCATTTCGGAAAGTTCGGCTCCGAGAAGGGCACGCGCGCTCGGAGAAAGGCGACGAAGAATATCGATCTGCACGCGTTCAGCTTCGGGTGTCGTGTCCGACCGCAAGGCGACACCTCTCATGCCGGTCAGGGCGACCGTTGATAAAAAAAATGGTCGCGGGGCTTGGACTTGAACCAAGGACCTTCGGGTTATGAGCCCGACGAGCTACCATCTGCTCTACCCCGCAACCTCAGGAGCAGGGGCATTATATGAGGCGAAGGGCGTTTGTCAATAGTTATGGGGAAAAAAGCGGGGGAGGTCCGATCGGCGGGAAGAATTCCTTTAGAACACCAAGACCAACGAGCAACTGGGAGGCTCCTCTCC
>JAKLDO010000213.1 GCA_022703485.1 bacterium | reverse complement strand
CCCAGGGCGACCGCCATGCCGATGAGGCCGCCGGGGGTGAAGGTGAGTCGGAGCGCGCGCGCCTGGTCGAGGGCGACGACCTGGTTGTCCACGGCGGGGTACACGGCGAAGCCGATGGCGTAGCCCACGGCCAGCATGAGCGCCAGCATCACGAGCATCAGGACCACCGACCTGCGCTTGTTCGCCCTGACCAGTTCAAACATGGGCGGTCACTCCCGGCGCGCCGCTGGGGTTCAGGAGAAGCTCACCTTGGGGACCTCGCGCTCCGCGGGGACCTCGATCTCGAAGAACTCCGACTTGCCGAAGCCGAACATGCCCGCGACAATGTTCCCGGGGAACATTTCGACCTGGTTGTTGAAGGTCATGACGGCGTCGTTGTAGGCCTGGCGCGAGAAGCCGATGCGGTTCTCCGTGGAGGTCAGCTCCTCCTGCAGGGCGAGGAAGTTCTGGTTCGCCTTGAGGTCGGGGTACTGCTCGACCACGACGAAGAAGTTGCTCAGCGCCTGGCTCAGGCCGCCCTCGGCCTTGGACTGCGCGCCCACGCCGGACGCCCCGGCCGCCAGGTTGCGCGCGCGGGTCACACTCTCCAGCGTTTCCCGCTCGTG
>JAKLDO010000212.1:279-611 GCA_022703485.1 bacterium | reverse complement strand
GGTAAACACTATGATGAGAGACATGCAGGATCAGGTGAGAGAGCTAAAAGGAAAAAAAGAAAGGAAGCTTTCCGCAAATCTCTTTACAGAGGTTGAGCTGCACTCTCAGTAAAAGTTAATAACATTATGATTTCAATATAAAGTAAGAAAAAATGAATCCGGTAAAAATAGGCAATCTTGCTATAGCGGTTCCAATCATCCAGGGAGGAATGGGTGTGGGGATATCACTGTCAGGGCTGGCATCGGCAATAGCCAACGAGGGGGGAGTGGGTGTAATTTCAAGCGCCGGACTCGGACTTCTTTACAGGGATATCTCAGAAAATTATCTTGAA
>JAKLDO010000212.1:0-269 GCA_022703485.1 bacterium | reverse complement strand
CTAAAGGCGGAGATACGAAAAGCAAGGGAAAAAACACTTGGAGTTATTGGCGTTAATGTCATGGTAGCCATGCCAAATTTCGTTGATATGATAAAAACTTCAATTTCTGAAAAGGCAGATATCATATTTGCAGGTGCTGGTCTACCTCTCGATCTGCCATCATTTCTTAAGAAAGATAGTGTAACGAAGCTGGTTCCTATAATCTCATCTGCGAGGGCAGCCAGGATCATTTGTGAAAAGTGGAAGTCAAACTACGACTATCTGCCGGA
>JAKLDO010000211.1 GCA_022703485.1 bacterium | reverse complement strand
CTATTTGGTTTGTGGATATTCAATAATTGTAGGGGCAGACCTATGTGTCTGCCCGAAAAAACGTCCTACTTAACAAGGTCGGTTTTTGTAAATAGTGTTAAACTTGAAGAATTCCAAGAACTGGTAAAAAATGGTCTCAATCCTTTCTAACAAGGTCGGTTTTTGTAAATACTCTGCAAAGTTTGCTGGATAAGTACTTTGCGAATTCAGTCTCAATCCTTTCTAACAAGGTCGGTTTTTGTAAATACTTTAAGACCAATTCCATACAGAATCTAACAAAGTGTCGGAAGTCTCAATCCTTTCTAACAAGGTCGGTTTTTGTAAATTATGACTGGTGTTGAGTTAGCTCTTGCCGTTCGTGTCTCAATCCTTTCTAACAAGGTCGGTTTTTGTAAATTTCTAATGGAAAATGGAATTTTACGAGAGGTAAGTAGTGCTGTCTCAATCCTTTCTAACAAGGTCGGTTTTTGTAAATACTTTGTCAGTCGTAATGACTGACGTAGAGGCAGAATGCGATAATAGGTCTCAATCCTTTCTAACAAGGTCGGTTTTTGTAAATCAGAGCGGTATGACTGGTGTTGAGTTAGCTCTTGCCGTCTCAATCCTTTCTAACAA
>JAKLDO010000210.1 GCA_022703485.1 bacterium | reverse complement strand
CGTGACATGTGAGGAGCTTGACGATTACTGCGGAGACGGCGAGATTTCCTTTGGAGAAATATGTGACAAAGATGTTACTGACTGCACTGTAATTGACAGCAAACTCTATTCCGGCGGGAATGCGGCATGCAAAGATGACTGCTCCGGGTATGATGTATCTCAGTGTGTAGAGATAGTCGCCGTGTGCGGAGACGAAAAAGTCGAAGGAGCCGAAATATGTGAAAAAGAGACACTTGTAAACTGCACGGAAATAGATCCATCCCTGTACAAAGGGGGGAAAGCATACTGCCTCGATGACTGTTCAGGATGGGACACAGTAACATGCGAAGAGAACACAGGCATCCTCTTTTCAGACGGTTTCGAGAACGGAGACGCAAAATGGACGCTCAGCAGTGACTGGGAGATAGGACTTCCGTATTATGATATCGGCGGAGTGACACTTAATGAAGCGGCGACAGGCGAAGGGGTGCTTGCTACAAAGCTCACTGACGGCTATACGGTCAAGGTCAACAGTACAGCTACGATATCAGAAGAGATAAACATTCCGGCCACAGGAAGTTATGAACTTTCTTTCTCAGCTTATGTAAATACCGATTTTGACACAGATTCAACGACTGGA
>JAKLDO010000021.1 GCA_022703485.1 bacterium | reverse complement strand
TATTCTGTGAAACTCCAGAAATGTACAAATCCGCCTAATATGAAAAAATGTGATGATAATAACTCTTCAACACCGCTTGATGTCTGCACCGATGGAAAATGCAAAGGTTATCAGACAGTTGCAGATACAGCAGAAATGATAAAGATCCCTGCCGGAGCTTATTATATGGGAGATTACGCTCCGCCGATTGAAAATGTCGATCCTGATGAAAGACCGTGGGAAGGGTGGAAGAACACACCTCCGGAGCTTACACTTCCTGAATATTCGATCGATAAATTCGAGGTTGTTCAGAAGGATTACCGTGAATGTGTCGATGCCGGAATATGCCGTGCACCTGTGAAAAACCGTTCAGGATGGAGGTTTGATTACTGGGGTAATGCCGAATATGACAATTACCCGGTTCTGTATGTCGATTATTATGAAGCTGAAAAATATTGTCTGTGGCGGGGGAAAAGACTTCCGACAGAACATGAATGGGTGAAAGCTGCAAACGGCGGAGAAAAGAAGTGGTATCCTTGGGGAGATGATGATCCTGACAGTGAGAACAGATACGGCAACATATTCTATTCATTGAATGAAACGACAAGTTATGACACAGCCGAAGTCGGTACATATCCGAAAGACATATCGCCATACGGAGTCATGGACATGAACGGCAATGTGTCGGAATGGACGGCGAGCGACTGGACAGATTATCTTGATACTGAACCGGTGTACGGCGACAGCATAAAAGTAGTGAAAGGCGGCCGCTGGGAGGAAACCTCCAATTACAGCGGCTGGATCGCCCAGCGAATGGGAGCCACCCCGTGGACAAGTTCCAACAGTGTTGGGTTCAGATGTGTGAAGGAATGATTTATTGATATATCGAGGTCTTTATGAGCAGGATCATTATTTCGGATGACAAGTCGCTTGAGAATCTGGACATCAGGTTCGATCATCTTCTGCTGAACAGCGAAGAGCTGCAGGCGGAAAAAGAGAGGTTCAGACCTATCGAAAGCATGCTTGATGAAGTGCCGGAGGATTTCTTTCCCTCTGCGCTGATATCGCTGTCGAAAGAAAAAGCTCTTTCTCTTCTAAAAGGGGAGGACGAGCTTGAACTTTTTTTCATGATACTGCTCTCAGGCGGACACTCTGACGGACTGTTCGAAAAACTGAAAGACCTGAAAGGAAAGCTCGATACGCACAACTACAGAGATCTGCTGATATTCCTTTTCTTTCACTGCGAAAACGACAGACAGGCGATCATTTCGGAAATAAAAGCAGTTGCTCCGCACTCGAAGGACGGTGTCGCCGATCTCCTTATTTCAGCATACAGCGATGAATCAAATGAAATAAAGGTTATGAAAGGGGCTGAATATACCTGTTCTGCACTTTTCGAGGCCGTAAAAGCTGAAAGGGCCGGAGATGCATCAAAGGCGTTCTCACTTATGCTCGAGCTTTTCGAAAGATCAGGCTACAGCCAGTTCATATTTGAAGTTCTCAAGTTCTATCTTGTTCAGTACAACGGCATAACACCCGAGCAGATAGAATCTTTTACTAACAAAGTCTCAGAAAGTCCGCTCACGGTAACTTTCTCCCATCTCAAGTTCATAGAGTTCCTCTACTATTACCGTAACGGCATGGATGACAGGATAGAGGCCTCTGTGGGAGCTCTGGCGGAAAGCACCGATTCCGTTTTCATACTTAATATCATCGCACCGATACTTTACAGATTCCAGAAATGGCACCTCATAGGCAAGTTCTATAAACTTTCCGCAAAAAGGACCACAGGACCCGAGAGGACAAGATACCTTGAACTTCTCGCCGATGTCTATGAGAACAAGCTCGATATGCCGGATTTCGCGACAGAGATACACAAGAACATAGTCGAGGACGATCCTCTGAGCTGTTCCATCAGCCTTTCCAGAGTTCTTTCTGTCTATGAAGAGAACGGAATGTGGAACGATCTTTTCAATCTCTACAGTCAGCTTTCGGCAAGGGAGGATGATCCCAATCTCAAAGCTTATTATCTTTACAAAGCAGGAGATGTGCTCCACAGAGAGCTTAATAAAAGCAGTGATGCAAGAGCGCTTCTTGAAAAAAGCCTTTCGATGAAACATTCATTCGAGGTGGTAAGGACACTTTCCGAAATATACCTCAAGATGCATGACTATGATGCCTACATCAGGACCCTTCTGCGTGAGCTTGAGTTCTCGCTTGAAGAAAGCGAAAGGATAAGGGTGCTTACGATAATCGCCGAGACCTACATGAACAACAAGAAGGATTTCGTTTCCGCCCAGAAATACTTCCAGAATATTCTCGAAATATCGCCAGACCATCTTCCGACAATAAAAAAGCTCGGGAAAATATATTACACTACAAAAAGCTGGAAGAAGCTCACAGAGATAAATTTCAAGGAGATAGATCTCACTAAAGACCTTGTTGACACCGTTAACCTTTATTACCGCAACGGTTCAATATTCTTCAGGGAGCTCGGTGACATGGAAAGAGCGCTCGAATGTTTCATGGAGATACTCGAGATAGAGCCCGACCATATACCGACGCTCTTATACCTTGAAAAGATCTACCTGAGAAAAAAGGATATCGGAAACCTCATAATCCTTTACAAAAGGCTTCTTGAAGCATCGCACACCGACTCGGAGACCAGACAGTACTATCTTACACGGCTCGGCATGATCTACCGTGACAGCAACATGAACCGTGAGGCTGCTGAGATTTTCAGAACGGTCCTTAAGATGTTCCCTGACAACATAATGGCTAAAGAGAACCTTAGAATGATCGAAGGTGCGGCAGATTTCTCAGGATCGGGTCAGGGCAGTTTTGTTGAAAGGGACATTGAGCATTTTGCAGACCTGATCAAGAGCGGCGATCCTTCATTCGTTTCTGAACAGTACCTTAAAAGATGTGAAGGATCTCTTTGGAAAGACCTTTATTTCTTCCGTAAAAAAGGAGAGAGACCCGATTCATCAGGCTACAGGCTTTCACAGGATGAACAGTTCGTTGTCAGTCTTCTTGAAAGGAAGTTCTCTATAGATAATCTCATAAAGAACTCGTCAAAGAAGACAGCTTTGATGCTTCTTGCCGGCAGGTATGTCGATGAAGGATACTACAAAGGGCTTCAGACCATACTCAAGTACTATCTTAAACTTGAGCCTGAGAACAAGAGGAAAGTATGGTCAATGTTCTTCAGGGGACTTGACAATCCTGAGATGAAAGAGGAGTTCGAGAACATACTGATGAGCGGTTCTGACATTGAGAGTTTCAGTATAATCAGGGAGATACTTGAGAAAATATACATGAAGGAAGGGGATTATCAGACAATACTTTTCCTCAGGAACACTTATGCAAGGAAACTTTCCGACCCTGTTGAAAAATGCAGGTTCATCGATGAATCCGTTTCAATGCTTGCCGACCATATCGAAAATGAGCAGCTGTTTGAGCTTCACAGGGCGAGATACAAGGCGACACCTGCGGAAATGATAGATTCATACGCTGATATCTATGAAGGTTTCCTTAAAAATTCAGGCAGGGAGTCCCAGCTTATAACGATATACGGTGAAAAATGGGAAAAGACCGGTTCAGTGGAATACGGTTCGAAGTACGCTAAACTCCTTATCGGTCAGGGAAATGAACCGAAAGCTCTCGAAGTGCTCAAGGAACTCTCTGCAAAGACGGATGACAGTGAGGTTTTTGAACAATATTTCGGCATTCTTGCGGGAAGCCTTGATTATGATTCATCAATTGCCGAAATAAACAGAAGACTTTTATCGGAAGGCAATGAAAATTTCAGGACAAGACTGCTTGCTCTTCTGCTGGACATATATCTTGCGGCAGGATATACACAGAATGCGATGGAACTTTTCAGGAATACACAGTATGAGGACAGGAGCGTTTATTTTGATAAAGGGATGGAACTTGCGGTTCTAATGAAAAACGCAGGGTTCGCCGATGATTCTGTTCTTCTGGCAAGGTCCCTTACAGCCTTGAGCAGTGAACAGGCTGAAAAGAAACTGATGTTCCTCATAGAATCGAAAATGTGTCTGAGCGATGATGATTTCAACGGTTTTTCGTCATACAGACAGGTGAGATCGTTCTTTGTCGAGGACATGTCGGAAAGCTGTAAAAAGATAGCCATAAAATATTTCTTCGAGAAAGGTGACGAAGAGGCAGCCGCAATACACATAACCAACCTTATAAAGGACGGACACACAGAAGAAGCTCAGAGTCTCATTGAATCGCATATAAAAGGTGAGATCGCAAGGACCGTCATGATGTCCAAGCTTGCATGGAAAAAAGGAGATGCCGAAGAGGAGAAGAGACTTCTTAAAGGTGTGATAATGGATTCTGTGGCAGGCAGAGAGCTATATCCTCTCAAAAGACTGATGGCTGTCGAAAAAGACAACCGCAGGGCGTTCTGTCTTCTGGGAAGCATTCTCAATGAGATGGGTTCTGATGTTCCTGACAGTGAAGATGCATTTTCAAGACTTTTCGCGCTGGAGACTGATGATATTTTTCATATCGCCGGAATGAACGAAACGGATCTCATTGTAAGAGAATATGTAAAGATAATGAAGACTGCCGCAAGGGATGAACCTAGACCGGCAGGAAAGCCTCTTAACGGTTCAGTTCACAGACCGCTTATACTGCTGATCGACCAGATAAAACTGGCATCCGGTTTTGAGGATATTTCTGCGGCTTTTGATGAAGAGCTCAAGGACCTGTTCAGAATTATTCCGGGCAGAATTCCTGTCATAGCGTTCGGGCCTGAATCACTGAATGCCGACATGAGAAGGATGAAATTTGACATCCTGAACGATCTTTTCACCGTATTCAGCGGTATCGACCCGTATGACAGGGATGCCGCAGGCACTATCGGTGCAACACTTAAGCTCACAGGTAAAGACAAGGTCAAGTTCATCAAGAGCGTCAGGGAAAGCATGCAGACGAGGTTCCTTGAAATATTCAACAGACTGGAATCTGCCGGTCCTGATGTCATAACCGGTTTCATTTCAAGACTGGATAAGGCGGCGTTCCATTACGCTTTTGCGATAGTTCCTGACATAAGGTTCGCCCTTGAATATTACAATGTGACCCTTGAACAGCTCGCCGGAGAGGGTCAGATCACTTCAGAATTCGTAAGATTCCTTAAAAAATACATATTCAGATCGGAGTAGTTGAATGGAAACTGTCCATGTGCACCTGAAAAATCCTCAGCCCAGAACTATGGAAAAGATAGCGGATGTCATAAACGGAGGAGGAGTGGTCCTTCTTCCGGGCGATACATCTTATTTTCTTGCAGTCAAGATCGGGAAAAAGAACGCTCTTGAAAAACTGAACCTGATAAAGCAGACAAAGAAAAGGAAGTTCTATTCAGTTGTTTTCAGGGACCTGAGCGACATATCGAAATATGCCGACATTGATAACAGGCATTTTGCGATATTGAAAAGATGTCTTCCGGGACCATACACTTTCATCCTTAACGCAAGCCGTGACATTCCCAAGATAATGCTTGAGAACAGGCGCGAGATCGGTATCAGGATACCTGTCAGCGAGTTCATAAGCGCTCTCATCGATATGATCGGTGAGCCGCTGATAGTTTCGACCGCGGTGAATGAGGAAGGTGCCTCGTTCAACGATCCCGATGAAGATTCCCCTTCATGGCTCGGCTATGTCGACCTTCTTGTTGACGGAGGATATATCCCTGCTGAACTTACTACAATTATCAGGCTCAATTCCGACGAATATGAGGTCGTCAGGGAAGGGAAGGGGCCTGCTGACATTTTTTAACAACCCGGGGCGGTATGAAAAAATTCAATCTCACCATATCAATGTTCATTTTCTCGGTCCTGATCTACCTTTTCTATGTGATAGCGATAGTTTTTGTAAAAAAAAGCGGTTACGGAGCCGGAATATATTACTTCACCCCGGTATTTCTGTTCTCGTTATATAAACTTTTCAGAGCCGGTATAAGGGAGACCTGGAGTCCGGCGCTTTTCATGACACTGCCTTATGCTGCGTCGGTCTATCTCTCTTTTGTATCGGACCTTCCGGGATGGGAGGTGTCGGGTTTCATTCCTGTCATTGTTCTTATGTCTTTCCTTTTTAAAACAGGAACAAAAGGTGAGACCCCGTTAAAGACAGTTTATATGCCGAATATAGTGCTAACATTCATCTTTGCGGTGTTTTTTTTCTCTTTCATCCATTTTCTGAAAACGGGAAGTCTCGAAAGTGCCCTGTACATGGCTGTTTCGATATATTCTCCTGCCCCTGCGGCTGTCGCTGTCGCTGTTTTCATCAATTTTCTCATTACAACGGCGACACTCTCAGTAGTTCTGAACGATCTGCGTCTTTTTAATGAAGGAGCAGTGATAAAAAGGATAATTTTCGACACAGATTCATTTCTCACTTTCCCGCATTTAAACCTTTCCGGTATAGAGACAATGAAAGGTGTAACGAAAAGAGATTTTCTGGCCCTTGTCGAAAAACTGAACGCTGTAGCTGAAAGTTCAGGCGAATATGCTGAAAATGTAAAAAAGGACGGGCTTTTCTCACATGAATTCGAGGACGGCACTACTCTCGCAATGGCTCCTTTGAAAATAATGCTTTCAACCGGAGCGTATAAAAAAGATGCGGTCATACTTCCTGAAAATGAGGATGGAAAGTCTTTTGTCGCGCTTGCTGTGAACGGTGTCATAGCAGGATATTATGCGATAGAGAAGATAGATCCTTCTACAAACGCCTCTCTTCTGGAGATGCTGAAAAAGAAACTGGATGTAAGTTCGATCGTCTGCGGAGCTTCAAAACCTAAAATGTGGGAGAATTCATCAAGGATCGTGAAGACTCTGGCAGATTCTGATGCAGGCCCCGGCGACATCGTTGTAAGTGAAAAAGAGACAGATACAGGCGCTGTGAGCCTCGTATGGGGAGGGAGTGATTACAGCAGAGGTGATATTTTCATCGCCAGACCTTTCGTTTCGACGATCATGAATCTTGTAATAGTATCGAAAGAGGTCAAGTCCAGACTGATAAAAGGCGCCATCGTGTGTTCTTTTCCGTTCGCGATTCCTCTTTTTGCAATATCTTTCGGACTGAAGATCCCCCAGCTTTCGGCTGTAGCGCTGATGCTGTCGTTTGCAATAGCACTTGCCTATGTTTCATATTTCAAGTCGGTGAACAGTAAAAAAAGGAGATAAAAGCATGGAAAACTGCATTTTCTGTAAAATAATCAAAGGCCAGATCCCTTCATCAAAGCTTTACGAAGATGATGATTTCATTGTCATCAGGGATATAAATCCGCTGTATAAAGTCCATACCCTGATAATAACGAAAAAACACATTGCTTCGGTAAATGAAGTTACAGATGGCGACAGTGAAATATTCAGATCGCTTTTCTCCGTGGCAAAGAAGATCGCTGAAAAGGAAAATGTGAACGGATCAGGTTTCAGGCTTGTTGTCAATTCCGGAAAGGATGCCGGACAGCTTGTGCCGCATTTCCACATGCACCTGCTTGCCGGTGAGAAACTCAGGGAACTTTGAGATTCCTGAAATAATATGACCTTCAGGATTGTTCTTTCTCTGTATTTTGTTTAACAGGAGGAGATGATGAAATACTTCAAATTTATTGCTGTATTTGTTGTAACCTTTTCATTTTTCACACCTTTTCTGAATGCTACGGACATCCAGTCCCTCGAAAAGGAGATAATCCAGATCTCGGAAAAAGCTAAGAAAAGCGTTGCGGCCATAAAAACGGAGAGGAATGTAAGAGGTTCGTATCAGGACCCGTTCTTCGATTTTCTGAGGCAGTTCGGATTTCGCGGGTCTCCTCAGCCCTACAATCCTAAAAGAGAGGGCATGGGGACCGGTTTTGTCATTGATGAAAAGGAAGGATATGTTGTCACCAACAACCATGTCATAGACGGCGCTGATAAAATTGAAATAAACATAAATGGGAAAAAATACAAGGGTAAGCTCATTGGAACAGATCCGCAGACCGATATAGGGCTTGTGAAGATAGAGGGTTTCAAAAAAGGTGAGATAACCGAGCTTGCTCTTGCCGATTCAAATGATATTAAAGTCGGAAGTTTTGCGATAGCCATAGGAAACCCGTTCGGTCTTTCACATACTGTAACCTTCGGAATTATTTCGGCAAAAGGGCGTGCCGGAATGAATGTCACCGAATATGAGGATTTCATTCAGACAGATGCGGCCATCAACCCCGGCAATTCAGGCGGTCCTCTGCTCAATATCAGCGGTCAGGTGATCGGAATGAACACAGCGATATTCTCACAGTCAGGCGGATACATGGGAATAGGTTTTGCAGTTCCTTCCAACATGATAAAAGAGATAACGGGTCAGCTGAAAGCCGGAAAGAAGATACAGCGCGCTCTGATGGGTGTCACGATACAGGAGCTCAATGACGATCTGCGTGAATATCTGAAGCTCGATAAATCGGTCGAAGGTGTTCTTATCAGCACGGTAGGCAGGGACAGTCCTGCCGAAAAAGCCGGTATCGCTTCAGGGGATGTCATAGTGAAATTCAACGGCAAGCCTACAGAAAGTGTTGCAAGGCTCAAAAATGCCGTCGGTTTCAGCCCGTTAAACCAGAAACTGCCTGTAGAACTTTACAGGAACGGAAAGCAGATGACCCTTCAGGTTACTCTGAGCGACGGTTTCCAGATGACTGAGATAGATCCGGTCAAGGGAAGTAAAATAACCGGGGAGATAGGTCTGACCCTTGCAGTCGAAAAGGAGAATGTCTTCGTTTCTTCAGTTGAGAAGGATTCCCTTGCTTTCATGGCAGGTATAATGGAAGGTGACATAATAGTCGCAGTGAACAAGAGCAGAGTTAAAACCATAGCTGAAGTGGTTAATGCTATATCGAAATCGAAATCGGTGCTTTTCCTCATAAACAGACAGGGCAAGGAATTCTTTGTCGTTGTAAACAGATAGGTCGGGCTTTTGAAAGAATATGATGTCATAATCACTGGTGCAGGTTCTGCGGCCCTTGAATGCGCTGCGAATCTTTCAAATAGCGGAATTTCTGTTCTTATCGTTGAAAAAGATAATGAATTCGGTAACAAAGTGTGCGGCGGCGGTGTGACATATCTTGCCGGAGGATATGACATTCCTGATACGATCTCGCGTAGTTTCAGTTCCACAAAAGTGTTTGTCAACAGAAAGAATTATGTCATTGATTTCAAAAAACCGTTAAAAACCGTTTTGAGAAGGGAGTTCGGAGATTATCAGCACAAAGTCATATCAAAGTCCCGCAATATAAATGTACTGACCGGTACAGAGGTTACAGAGATAAAAAGAAACTCAGTAATTGCGGGCGGATGCGAATATTTTTTCAAATATCTTGTCGGTGCAGACGGAAGTGACTCTATTGTCAGGAAATATCTCGGTCTCAGATCAGATTTCTGTTATGGACTGACATATACCGTCAGGCAGAGATATGACGATGTGATATGGAAAGTTGATCCGGAAAGGCTGAAAACAGGATATCTGTGGGTATTTCCCCATGTTGAGACAATGAACGCCGGGGTCTATTTCAATTCGAAACTGGTCAAACCTGATGTTGCAAAAGCAGTTCTTAATGATTTTCTGACAGATATGGAAATAGACTATACTTCTTCAGAGCTTAAAGGCGGCAGAATAAATTGCGGATACCGCGGGATGTTCTTCGGTAATATATTTCTTGCAGGAGATGCGGCAGGACTTCCGTTGAAAACGACCGGAGAAGGTATCGCCGGAGCGCTTATCAGCGGTAGAGAGATCGCAAAAAAGATAATGGATCCTGAATATAAAACAATTGAAATGAAGCAGTACCTCAAGTTGAAAAGAAAAAGGGAATTGCCACTCAACATTTTGGAAACATTTCCGTTTCTGCAAAACACAGCGTTCAGATTATATGCCAGTCTGAAAAAATATAAATGATAATAAGGAACTCCATGACAAATATAAATAATTTTCAAGAACTTATACAAACCATACAGAACACACATCAGGTTTTGTCTGAGCGATCCGTAAAAGCGGTGAACACAGGGCTTACCGTTCGCAACTGGCTTATTGGATATTACATTGTTGAATTTGAACAAAAAGGTGAAGATAGAGCTAAGTATGGAACTGCACTTATTACAAATATTGCAAAAAAGATAAAAATTAAAGGACTTACTGCTCCAGAGTTGTCGCGGTGCCGTCAGTTTTATAAAGTCTATCCTGAAATTCTTGGGTCATTAACCCAAAAAATCATGACTGGAATATCATCCAGTAAAATCGGTGAGTTATCTGATAATCAAATTGTTGGGTTGCCAACCCAAGAATTACAACAGAATCTCCAAAATGTAGAATTCAATGAAAACAACAAAATATTAACATCAATCTCTTTTACCCATTTTGTTGAACTTATAAAAATAGATGATCCGGCAAAACGCAAATATTATGAAATGCTCATATTGAAAACTCAACCTAATGTGAAAGAGATTAAAAGACAAATCGCAACTCTTAGTTATGAAAGATTAGGTCTATCTAAAGATAAAGAAAAAGCTTTTTCTCAGATCACTAAAAAAATAACACCTGCACAGCCTGAAGATGCTGTTAAGTCACATTATTTATTCGAATTTCTGGGAATCAATTCTCCTGATTTAATTGAAGAAACAGAGTTGGAAAACGCACTGATAAATAATTTGCAGCAGTTTATAGTAGAGCTCGGGAACGGTTTTTGTTTTGAAGCTCGGCAGAAAAGAGTGCTGATCGGCGATGAATATTTCTTCATAGATATTGTGTTCTATCACAGAATATTGAAATGCCATATTCTTGTTGAATTAAAGGTTGATTCTTTCAATCATTCTCACGCATCTCAACTTGTAACATATTTGAATTATTACAAAAAGAACATGATGGAAGATGGCGATAACCCGCCAATAGGAATTTTGCTTGTGACTGACAAAAACACAGCATTGGTTGAATATGCAACTGCAAACGAAAAAGACCACTTGTTTGTAAGCAAATATAAGTTGAATTTACCGTCTGAAGAAGAGTTGAAATCATTCCTGGAAAAAGAACTGAAACAAGGAATTTAAAATGATCTCAGAAAAGTTTTTACGCATAGTTCTGATAGTAACGGCCGTTTTTGCTTCTGTTATGCTTTATGCTGATAAAAAACCAGAAAATACAGGAGGTGCTATGCCGGCTGAAAAAACAAATTCTGCGAAGGTATATTTTACAAAAGATATTTCATCTGCCGGTCTGATGAAGGTTTTTGAAAAGGTCCGCGGTAATGTGTCGGGAAAACGGACAGGATTGAAAGTCCATTTCGGTGAAGAAGGGAATAAATATTATATAAAGCCTGAACTTATGAAGGATCTGGTAAAGTCGCTCAATGCAACTTTTGTAGAGACGAATGTCCTTTATGTCGGTAAAAGAAGATACACGGAAAGTCATATCGCCCTTGCAAAAGAGCACGGTTTCACATATGCCCCTATCGATATTCTCGATTCTGAAGGGACTATTAAATATCCTGCGACCGGTCTAAAGCACATAAAAAAGGCTATCGTAGGTTCCCATATGAAAAATTACGATACGATAGTGGTCCTTTCCCATTTCAAGGGGCATCAGGGGAGCGGGTTCGGCGGTGCAATAAAGAATGTCGGCATGGGGCTTGGAGCAATTGCAGGAAAAATGGCGATGCACGCTTCAACTGTGCCTACTGTAAGCACTTCGAAATGTACAAAGTGCGGTGCGTGCGTTCCGCAGTGTCCGGGTAATGCCATAACGATCGAGCCTAAAGTTGTCATAGATCCTGAAAAATGCATAGGATGTGCCAAGTGCATCGGTGTGTGCCCGACCCGTGTCTACGGTGTTCCGTGGGGTTCCACCGATACTCCGGCTTTCATTGAAAAGCTTGTCGAATATGCAAAGATAATCAAAGACAATAAGCATATGGTCTACATCAATTTCCTTGTGGACATATCTCCTGACTGCGACTGCATGAGGTCGGCAGGAAAGCCTTTCGTCAAAGATATAGGGATCCTTGTCTCTACTGACATGCTTGCTATAGATGCGGCGTCACACGACCTTGTGAACGAGGCAAGCCACACAAAAGATGCTTTTTTCAAGCATTCCGGTGTATCGGGAAGGCCTCAGATCGAGTATGGAAGGAAAATAGGTCTTGGAAATGACAGTTACGAACTGGTGGACCTGGACGGAAAATAATGGAAACAAAATCATTCGAAGCGATACTTGAAAGACTGAGAGCCGTTGAATTTGCTGAACAGTTCGATCTTGTAGTAGCTGTGGCAAGAGGCGGAATAGTCCCCGGGGCTCTTGTCGCGCAGAAACTCGGATGTCCTCTTGCAACAATAGTCATAAATTTCCGCAATGACATGCATCAGCCGTGCCGTAAAAGCCCTGAGCTCATCCAGCCTGTGGATTTTTCATATAAAGGCAGACGCATCCTCATCGTCGATGACCGTTCAAGGACAGGTGCAACGCTAAGCACCGCAAAAGAACTGCTTAAAGAGGCAGCAATAGTCAGAACACTTGCCGTCAACGGTAAAGCCGACTATTCGCTATTCGATGAACCCTGCTTCAAAATGCCGTGGGCGGGTTAGTTCAATAGCAATCTATGTAATTGATTTTAAGTATAAAAATCGTTAATATCTTCCAATTCAGGAGGGTTTTTGTGAAAAAATATTTGATAATATTCTTACTGATTGCTTTCTGCTTCTGCACTGCATGCAACTCAGACCACCATAAAACCGATTCTGATATTATCCCTGACGAAGATTTACTCATTGAAGATACGGATATTTCTGATGACTTGTCCGACGATTTATCCGACGAAGTGTCAGACACGGAGTCGGAAGACACTGAACCGGATGAAATCCCTGATATTGTCTACCCTGAACCCACCTGTATAGAGATTTATGAAGGAGATCCTGAATCAAAGTTATGTTTCGGTCCTGTAAAAACAGATGTAAAATGTAATGCTTTCCCCAAAGACGGGGAATTTGTAACAGTTCTTGAAGATGACAATCCCATAGGGAAAATAGACAGCCCGATGGATATAAATGATGATTTTGTGTTTTTTACTGTTAATCCTAAAGATAAAAGTCGTTGTTTCGAAGAATACACTTACTGTCCTGATATTTATGGGTGCAACAGACTGGATAGCTATCTATATGAAATAGTAACCTCGAAATTTATTCATAATGTGTTCAGTGTAGAATTTCAAAGGGTGGTATTTGCTGTGTCCGATGAAACAAAAATAAGCAATAAGCTATATATGGGGAATTTAACTACCAATGAATTGACAGAATTGAAAGAATGGGGAGATGATGGATTTGGAAAACTTCAGTTGAAATACCCTTTTTTAACTTACACCGATGGGTATTTCCCCTACATTTTCAATCTTGAAACGAACAAAACGGAAGAGCTTTCCAGATTGTCTGGTCCGTTCCCGATGAATGATGGGAAGAATCTTGTGCTGGGTGGAAGGTACAGTCCGACGGGGGGAAGTTTTTCAGATTCTCCGTTTGGAGTAAGTACATGGATAGTAAATCTGGAAACACTTGAAATAAGACCTTTAAATGTTACGGCGAGTTTGAGTGAGGGTGTTGTGAGTATAGAAGGTGACAGCGTATTCGTTGAATCAGGCAGGGATCTCATACATTATGAAAATTCTCCGATGCAGTGGAGTGGATTTGATATTTATTCATTTAATATGAAAACAAAAAGAGAAGAGAAGTGGACTCCAGAAATAAAAGGGATATTTGAAGGGAATAGTATCCGTCCGAGTTTTGAATATCCGTATTTTCACTATGTTTCAAATGAAACTGATGAAACATACGGAGGAGGAAGTTTTGCTCTGAATATTGAAACAGGAGTTGTAACACCTTTCTGGGAAGGAACCGGAGATCAGTGGTGCTATATAAAAGACAGATATGTTCTGCTTGGCGGATATTATCATCACGGGATAGCCAAACTTCCCGATCTTCCGAGACTTCCTGAAAATGCAGATGTTGGTTGTGAAGATAATAATGTATGTACAGATAACAGATATTTTGTCACAGACGGTAAGTGTCATTTCATACCCAACCATGAAAGGTGCGATGACAAAGACGATTCAACTCTTCTTGATGTCTGCATAGAAGGAAGCTGTTATGGTTATGCCGGGACCGGGACTACAGAAGAAATGGTCAAGATCACGGCAGGGAAGTTCAAGTATGACGGACTTGAATTTGAAACGAAAGTCTCTTTTATGATGGATGTTTTTGAAGTCACAAACAGCGATTATGAGAAATGTGTTGAAGCGAAAGCATGTGTTCCGCCGCTCAGGAGCCGTTCACTCACGGTACTTGATTACTACGGGAATCCGCTTTATGACAATTATCCCGTTCTTTATGTGAACCAGTATGAAGCTCAAGTTTACTGCAACTGGCTCGGTAAAAGGCTTCCCACAGAATTCGAATGGATGAAAGCGGCATGGGATGGTGAAGAGAAAACATATCTATGGGGCGAAGAAAAACCTGACTATGAAACCTATCCTGCAAGTTTTTATGCAAATACCGGAACAGGGTATCCCGGATTTGTCGGATTTGACACTGTTGAAGCCGGAACATTCCCTGCTGATAAAACAGTCTCAGGCATCTGGGATATGTCGGGAAATGTTCAGGAATGGACAACCAGTGAATGGACATATGACCTCTGTGTTACACCGCCATGCGTTGGATATTTCGGAAGCGACCTAGTTGTTGCCAAAGGAGGCGGATACCTCACCGGACCTGAACTCAAGACCAGACATCCTTACACCCCGTGGACACATTCATTTTTCACCGGGTTCAGATGTGTGAAGAGTGTGAAACCCGTAATAACCGTAAAAATTGAAAAATAGTCTGTTTGGTGTTAAGTTCCTGTAAGTTGTCTGTTCAAACTTAAAAATATGAGGTCAAGATGATCGACAGGCTCAATGAAGCAGTTGAATTCATTAGAAAAAAAGCGGCGGCGAGCTGTTTTAAGATACCTGAACTCGCTGTGACGCTCGGAAGCGGGCTCGGTTCTTTTGCCGAAAGTTCGCACAAACTGCTTGAGATACCTTACTGTGATATTCCGAACTTTCCGTGCTCGACAGTCGCAGGACACAAGGGAAGGCTTATTCTTGCAAGCGATGAAAGGTCAAAGAAGACTTTCTGGATAATGCAGGGAAGAGTGCACTATTACGAAGGATATTCAATGGCCGATGTCGTTTTTCCGATAAGGGTCCTGATACTTCTTGGGATCAGGAAATACATCGTGACGAATGCGGCGGGCGGAGTGAACCCGAATTTCGACGCAGGTGATTTCATGATAGTCAGAGACCATATAAACATGATGGGTGATAATCCGCTGATAGGAAAGAACCTTGATAAATTCGGTCCGAGATTCCCCGATATGAGCACTGCCTACAGCAGAAAAATGGGAATGCTTATCCAGAAATCGGCGATGGAGCAATCAATTCCGGTAAAAGAAGGGGTTTATCTCGCTCTGAGCGGTCCGACATTTGAAACGCCTGCCGAAGTTAGAATGGTGGCAGGGCTCGGTGCTGATGCCGTAGGAATGTCAACAGTTCCCGAAGTGATCGCCGCAAAACATGCCGGTATCGAAGTCGCAGGAATAAGTTTCATATCGAACAAGGCGGCAGGAATGTCAGGCGGACCTCTTACACACGAGGAAGTAAGCGAAAATGCCGCAAAAATTGAGGAAAAGTTCGGAAAACTTATGGAAAGGTTCATCACACTTGTCCTTGAGGGTAGAGATGGATAGGAAAATACTTGATCAGGCAGTTAGAAAAGCGGTTGAAATAAGAAATAACGCCCATGCACCTTATTCAAAATTCAAAGTGGGTGCAGTGATCGTAACCGGAAGTGGAGAAATGTTCGCCGGAGTCAATGTTGAGAATTCATCATACGGAGCTACGGTCTGTGCGGAACGGACGGCTCTTTTTTCAGCAGTTACACAGGGGAGAAAAGATATTGAAGCTGTCATTATAGCTTCTGAACTTGAAGGAAAGGCGGTGTTCCCGTGCGGAATGTGCAGGCAGGTCCTTGCCGATTTCAATCCCGAGATGAGGGTTATACTTGTGAACGCAGTAACCGGTCTTATCGAAAAGGAGATGTCTCTGTCAGAGATATTTCCGGAACATTTCACCCTCAGATAATGAAGATCCTCGCAATAAATCCCCCGGTGGAAGATTTCACGGCATACAACCTGTGGGCGATGCCGCTCGGACTTTTCAGGGTCATGGAGCATCATCAGAAAGCCGGTGACACCGTAGAATATCTTGATCTTCTTGACGGTGAATATTGCGGATACGCAGGAGCGCAGCCTCCTCAGTACAGGTCATGGGGAAGACATTCATACTGGAAAAAAGAGATCCCTAAACCTGATGAACTCAGGTTCGTTCCGAGAAAGTATAACAGGTTCGGCGCAACTGATGAAAGGGTCCTTGAGCTTGTTTCATCATTGGAAAGACCCGATTTGATATTCATTTCCACCGGAATGACATACTGGTACAGACCTGTTCTGAAACTGATAGAGATATTGAAAAAGGTGTTCCCTGCCGTTCCTGTCAAGGCAGGCGGTATATCTGCTACACTGCTCCCGGATCTTTTCATAATGGACGGGGTCGAAGTCATAAAAGGTAAATATGATATAAATAAAGATGTTACCGGCACGGACAGCAGTTTTATAAATGCCCTGAAGTTCTTTCCTGTGAACCTTGTCGAAGGCTGTCCCAACAGATGCGCATACTGTTCAAGCTCCGTCTTCAATCCGCAGATAAGGATAATGGATATAAAAAAGCAGGCGCAGTCACTTGAGAAATGGCACAGTGTCACAGGATGCAATGATGCCGCTTTCTATGATGATGCACTTTTCCTCGATTCCGGAAGATATCTGAAAGAGTTCTTAAGTTTTCTTGAACCGGGAAAGTACAGGTTCCACACACCTAACGGCGTCCATCTGAAGGAACTTGATGAAGAGCTTTGCAGAGTGCTCAGGGAACATGATTTTCCGCAGTTGAGATTCGGTTTCGAGACCGCATTCACAAGATATGACAGCAAGACGGATATCGACCAGCTGAAAGAGAAAGTTGAAATGCTGAAACGGGCCGGATTTACAAGTGAACAGACAGGAGTTTATCTTCTGTGCGGACTTCCGGGTCAAACAGTTGAAGAAGTTGATAAAACCATTGAAATTGTCGCAGAAATTGGTGCAAGACCATATCTAAGCGAGTTCTCTCCGGTGCCTGGTACGGCCTTGTATGAATTGCACAGAACGGAATCTCTTCTCGATTTCCATTCAGAACCGCTATATCAGAATAACACAGTGTCGGCTTGGAGAAGTCCGGTGTTCAACAGTGCCGCCATGTCAGGATTGAAGTTGAAACTTGCAGGAATGTATAGTAAGATGCCTCGCGTCAGTTAGAGAGATTCTTTATGGATGAATTGATATTCGACATTGAAATACTTATGACCTCGGCTGATGGTGACAGACTGTGGGCGGAGGAACTTTTTGATATTTTTATCAATGATACTCAAGACCGCATGGAAAAAATGGGATCACTTCTTGAAAGCAGAGATAGAACGGAGATAAGAAGGCACATCCATACTATAAAAGGGGCGGCCGGGAGCATAGGGGCTTTGACTGTGAAAAGATCAGCTTATGAAATGGAGCTTCTTGCCGTATCAGGTGATTATGAGGGATTCAGATCAAAGATGATCATGCTGAAAAATGAACTTGATATGCTTCGCAGTGCATTTGAAACGGAGTTCAGAAAGGGTTCAAAATGAAGAATTTCAAAGTTGCAGCAGGTTTTTTAATAACGATAGTTCTTTTCATATTTCTTCTGAGAGACCTCGATTTCGAGCTTTTCTTCCAGTATCTTTTCCATGGGAACATTTTTTATATTCTGGCAGGCGCCGCGGTCTACATGAGCTCTTTTATCATCAGGGGCCTGCGCTGGAGGATCCTGCTCAGGCACCTTAAAGATTTTGAGGTGAAGGAACTGACCATGCTCACCATTTCCGGCTATGCTGTCAACAACATATTTCCTGTCAGGATAGGTGAGTTCACAAGAGCATGGATAACCGGAAAAAGGAACGGAGTGAGCAGAACTTCAGTGCTTGCATCGATATTTGTTGAAAGGGTGTTCGACGGGCTTACGATAGCGATGATACTTTCGATCACTCTCTTTTTCTATCCTTTCCCGGGCAATGTGAAGACTCTCGCATACATGGCTTCAGCCCTTTTTGCAGTGGCGTTCCTTTTTGTCCTTTTCGGTACATTTTCGGATAAACCTGCAAGGCTTATATCATTCTTAAGGAACAGACTGCCGTCTTTCATGTCGTTTGTCTTCGATGTGGCAGAGAAGTTCCTCAAAGGAGCCGCTTCACTGAACTCTCCGTTGCAGATATTCTCTGTGACAATGCTCAGTATCGCGGTATGGACGATAGAGCTGGCAGTTTATATTTTAATATCATCTGCTTTCGGCATTGAGATCCATTTCGCCGGATATCTTTTCATGCTGTGTGCAGCCAACCTCGGAATGCTTGCAGCGCCGACCCCCGGCGGACTTGCCGTTTTCCAGGCGGCGATAGTATATGCCCTGAGATCATTCCAGATACTGTACGAAAAGAGAATGGCCGTGGCCGTAGTGCTTCACATGGCGCAGATAATACCTGTTACTGTGACCGGTCTAATCTGGCTGTATAAAAATCATATTTCAATATCTTCAGCGCAGAGCGACAGGGAAAGCTGAAAAGCTGCCGTTTATAAATGCCCAAAAATTTGATTATATATAAATTTAAGTTTAGTATATTCCGTTTTATATGTTCCACTGAATTTTAGCGAGAGGTTTTGATGTATCTGAAGGTAAGGCTCATATGCTGCTTTTCAATAATGATGATGTTGACATCGTGCATAGCTCTGAGAAAGGATGTCGATACTGCGAAGGCCGAGATGAAAGCTGAGAACAATGCGAAGTTCAAGGTCCTTGAAGACCAGCTCAGAAGTGACATTGAAAAGATAAATAAAAGGCTCGACGAGATAGAAAAGACCCTGAAAAATGAAAAGAGCGCATCGGACAACAAGATAAACCTGTCTTTCACAACTCTGGATGAACTCAAGTCCACGATAAAAGACCTGAACAGCAGGATCGATATGTTCGATGTTTCAGCACAGAAAGGCGGTGTTTCATCAGAAAAGGTGCTTGAACTCGAAAAAAGGCTCGTGAAGTTCGAAGAGGAGAACGCAAAACTTAAGAAAGACCTTGCCGAGCAGATGGAGGAGATGAAACCTGTAGAGAACATGACGGTGACAAAGACAGGGACTGTGAAACTTCCTGAAAGTGAAGAGAAAAGCTACAATCAGCTAGTTGATTTCACTAAGAGCGGAACAGACGGAGAGGTCGCAAGGAAGGGATGGGACGCATATTCCCAGAAATTTCCGAAAGGCAGGAGATGTGATGTGGTCTACTGGACCGGTGAAAGCTATTTTCTCGAAAAGTCATATAACAATGCAATACAGTATTTCCAGAGGATCGAGACTGAATTCGACAACTGCGCAAAGCTTGAATCAAGCTACATAAAAACGGCATTCTCCCTTTTCCATATCGGCAAGCAGGATGTTGCTGAAAAAGTGCTTGAGGCAGTTAAGATAAAGTTCCCGAAATCGGCATTTCCTGACCAGATAAAGGAACTGACGAAAATGATAAGCGATCACAAGAGCCGGTCAAAATCAAAAAATAAGAATAAGAACGATACAATCAAAAAAGGTGGAAAGAAATGAAAGCTTTCATAAAACTAAGCGCCGTGGCAATGCTTTTATTCATTGCAGTTTCCTGTGAAGATTCAACCGATCTGGTCGTTCCTCCGGAAGAATCTGTGAACAGGGTGACCGATTTCTACATTTTCAAGGATGGAAAGACATTCCTGTACCTGAGCAGTAATCTCAACAGGAAATACGATTTCGGCAACCTTGTTCTCATGGAGATCGATGAAGACGGCGACCCGGCTTTTATCAGTTCTGAGATCGTTCCGTCCCTGACAGGGAAGATGATAGTGAACAGCGATGAGGATACTGTCTATGTCACAACAAGGGATTATCACGGGATAGTGAGATTGAAAATATCCGGAAAACCCGGAAGCTACAGACTGAGTTACATTGATGACACCAACGGGTTTATTCCTGATGTTCTTGACATGAAAAAAGAACCGTATGCGCTTGCCATGAGCGAGGACGGAACAAGGCTTTTTGTCACGCATCTGCTCAACGGCGAATTCTCGGTGGTCGATCTTGAAAAATGGGAGTGGATGGTTACAGAGGATACAAGTTCAGGGATAACAGACATCACCTTCGATCCATCATCAGGATATTATCTTGCATCTCACAAGACTTCCGGAACTGTCACGGCTATAGAGGTTGACGAGACACTTAGCGGAATGAATGTCGGTGTAATAGAAATAGACCTTGAGATACCGACTGAAGGCATAGACATGAGGTCCATCAAGGTGTCATCTGACGGGGAATCTGTATATGCGGCGTTCAGGAACAACACTGAAGATGACGAGGTCGATTCAGCGCCTCAGCTCCTCAAGTTCAGGCTTACAGGAAGCAAAAAGACCAAAGGAGAGATCCTTGAGACAATACCTCTGAGCGGAAGTCTCGGCGAACTTACGGTCTTTCCGTACACTACAGGAGAAGGCGAGAACGAATATAACGGCGAACTGATATTCATAGCTTCCCCCGGTGAAGGAAAGATATTCATAGTCGATTCAGGAAAGAACGAGGTGATAGATGAGATAACAACAGAGGACTGTGAACCGTATCAGCTTGCTTCAAGGGCCGCGGACAGTCTGAAAGGAATGCTTCTTGTCTCCTGCTTTGTACAGGACAGAGTTCTTATTTATAACATAGATGTTTCCGATGAAAGCCTTTATAAGGAAGCGGGGGTGATCGAATGAGACTGGCCATGCCACAGCTGTGTCTTACCCTGATAGCACTTTTTGTGTTCGCAGGTTGTGAGTCGTCATCTGATGATTACTTCTTTGAGAATCCCACATCGCTCTCTATTTTAAAAAATGTACTTTGTACGGACGGTGATGTTTCCTATATCGGTTTTGTTACGGATAATACAAATGATTATGGTGCAAGGCTTATGAAGATAAGCGGATGCGCATTAAAAATAGATAAGGATTTCGATGATGATGTTGACGGTAAGACCGGTCTTTATGTCGGTGGCACAGGCGTTTCCAATGATTCTGTCGAGATAGACGGAGAGGTTTTTATCGCGGTGGCGTCATCAGGATACACTGAGTTCGAGCACTGGAAAGATAAGGACGAATCAAAAAAATTTGAAGCTCACAAAGGCAGAGTCGTTTTCAGAAAACTGGGCCGTGATCTTTCACATGATCCTGAATTCAATAAAAGCATACTTCTCGGATTTTATCCTTCAAAAGTGAAGGCATTCGGGAAAAAAGGGTTTTTTGTCACAGGTTCATCTTTCGGAAAGAACTACACCGGCTTTATAGATCTCGAAGGCAGGTCTGTGATCAAAGAGATAACTTTTAATCCCGGAGACATAAGTACTGCCGGGGACAAGGCCTATATATCAGATGCTGATACAGGTTCTGTCTACAGTGTCGACGAGTCGGTAAACACCGTTCTTATCGAAGAGAGTCTTCCTGACCCTTCTGTCAGAAGCCGCGGAATGAACTCGATCAGAGGCGATAGAATAGCGGTGTTCAATGGCGGAGCCGTAGTGATCTATAACAGTGATCTCAAGCCTGTCAGAAGAGTGGACCTTCCTGAAGGCTATCAGGTATCATCGGTATCATCGGCCGAGTACCCTGCAAGTTATGAGTACAGAAAGTTCACAAATGACAAGATGGATGAGCAGATCAGGATATATGAAAAGGAAATAGAGAAAAATGATGCTGACCAGGAAGGCTCCGATGAAGACATAGCGGCTGCCGATGATGATAATGAGGCCGGTGATGATGATACAGTCATTCCTGTGACCCTGTATGATGCAAAGGACGGAGATGTACTGTGGATCGCAACGACAACAGGAACGGTCATGGCATACGACCTGAAAAACGAAAGCTGGCTTGTGACCTATTATACAGATGAAGAAGAAGATTCCGTCCCTGAATATAACAGTGAGATGAGGCCATATGTCAGCAGTACCTATTCATCATTCCCCAAATATGGAAGGACCGATGCGGACAATATCCCGTTCATAAAGGAGATATACGCGAAGAGAGGGCTCGGATCGACAGTGATCTACAGGTTCACATATGAAGGGGCTTTTGAAGGTTCTTATTCTGAAAAGGGAGTGCTTAATGATGACGGGACCGTTCTAAAGGACATTTCTGCAGATTTCAGCGAAAGCCTCATAGATCCTGAAACCGATTCGGTCATACTTCTTAACAGGAACGGCACATCGGAATGTCCTCTGCCTTGGAATGAGAACATAATAATGGATATCACGGAGATCATCTCATCATATGAGCTCGGAGTTGATATAGAAAAATATCAGGACCAGATCGGTGAATGTTTCGGCGACCGCCTTACATATGCGGTGTTCCCGGGTTCAATGTATTCAGTGTCAAAAGAAATGAATTCAGAGAGATCGTCTGCGGGAAGAGCGGTCGAGCACCCTGCTGATTACAGCGGAGCGGAGCCTTCGTTCTCGGATGAAAATGTATCTGTGTCAATTCTCAGGACGCTGGACGATGTCGTAACTGAAAAAGAGACCTCTTTCTATATCAAGATAAGTCCAGGGGTTCCTTTTGTGGGTTTCAATTCTTCTGACATAATGAAAGGGATGTTCAATGCATTTCCGGGGAGGCTTCTGATGTTCTCTCCGTTCACAAGAAGGATAGTGGAATATGATTATGTAAATAGAGATACGGTGGAAGTTTACAAATAGGGGGTATGATGAGAATTGCAGCGCTTATGACCGTTCTTGCTTTTGTCCTCGGTGTCTACGGTGAAGAAGATACCGCATCAAAACTGCTTGGCAGATATACCGGCATCAAATCATTCTCATGTGACTATGACAGGGTTTTTACACAGAGCTCGACCGGAAAGAAAAGCTCCGACAGCGGAAAGATATTATTTTCAGCACCGTCAGATATAAGAATGGATACTTTCACAGGAGGCAGTCTCGCAGAGCAGACTTTTGTCAACAAAGAGAACACGGTGTTCATATATCATTCAAAGAAAAGTGCTCTGAAAAAAAAGTCGGCAGGAGAAGCCGGTGAGTATCTCGCTTTTCTTCAGGGGTTTGAAGAGGTGAAGAAAAAATTCGACATTAACGACTCAACTGCTTCAATAGACAAAGCGAGAAAGACCGGAATTGAGATAAAGGACGGTGCAGGACTGCTTAAACTGACGCCCAGAGGGACTGTCGGAAATGTTAAGTACATATTTCTCATATCGGTCAAGGGTGAAATTGACAGCGTTGTAATAATTGACCAGCTCAAGAATATCAACCAGTTCAAGTTCAAGAATCTTAAATACGATCCCAAAATAGAGAGATCGGTCTTCTCTCCCGTGATCCCGAAAGGTTACGAAGTCTCCGATTTTTAATGAATGAAAAAGACGATACCGCTATCAGAACTTGTCATTTCAGATGAATTTCTGGAAGGAAGTTCGATATATCACAATAGAATGGTGATACTTCTTTCAAGGAAGGAATCCGGAAATATCATTTCAGTCAAAGGAAGGAACAGAAAAGGCTCATCCGGTAATATGGAGCTGTCTTTCAATGAATCGGGAAAGATAGTTAAGAAATCATGTCCTGAAGGCTGTCAGGGAATATGCCGGCACATTGTCGCCCTGTCGCTCCTTTATAATGAAATGGCTGTAGATGACACTGACCTGATGGGACAGCTCGCCGGGTTGAATTCAAAGGGAAGTCCGGTCAAAAGCGATCTTCCTCTTCCGTTCACGATCAGCGGTAACGGGATCAGAATAGATTACAGCAGGAGCGATCATCAGCTCGCAAAGGTCATGGAACTTCTCCATCCGTCAAACACAGCCTCTCTTATAGCTCTTTTCCCTGACAAATTCTCGTACAATTCAAATATCATGCAGCCGGCGCAAGGCCCGTTTGAGCTTTTTTATAAGATCGAAAAGGGTGTGATAAGCTTTCATTTCAAGGCAGGAATAGTTTTTTTCGAGAATGAAGGTGTGGCGATAGACACCGAAAAAGGACTTGTATCCAGATTCTCTCCCGGTACATCTGAAACGCTGAACACTCTCATTAACATCAGTATGGACTGCACTTCGAGGGATGAACTTATAAAATCGATAGCGGACCTCAATGACAATCTCGCACCTGAGATAGCGCTCCTTGGCGAACTGAACCTGGTCAAAACCGAACTTGATGATGACACAGAGGTGATATTTGATATAAGCCATGACAGAGGCAGACTTACTATGAAAGTTCTGCTTGATACCGGAACGGAAAGGATAGAGTTCAGGCAGAAAAGAAAGAATTTTGAACAGAACTATACTTTGAACGGAAGAGTGTACAGCCTTTCCGCAGGGCTCATAAAGAAGATAAGATCAGGGATCGGTGTATCGGGTTTCAGACTTAACCGTGATATTTTTCAGGCGCCGGTTTCAAGGCTTTCGGCAGTGACAGGTCCTTTGAGCCCTCTGAATATGTACGGTACGGTTCACACCAACGGGGATTTCAGAAAGATCACCATTGAGGAGAGCGTTGCTGACAATACTGAAATAATACTGGATATTGATGCGGCTGAAAAATGGTTCTCTTTCAACATCAGGCTTCCTGAGTCGGCAGGGTTCATAAGTTCTGCTGAACTTTTCAGTGCTGTCAGGCAGTTCAATTCAGGTGTAAGCGATCCTGTTGTCATAGATGTTTCAGGTTCTCCTGTTGTTCTTGAAAGAAGCGGAGGGTTTCTCAAGAGGATATCTGAACTGGTGTTCTCGGGTGCTGACGATTTCAGGGATAAAATGTCCACTGCGCATCTTCTTAAACTCCTGAAAACCGGCAACAGGAAGATAATAAACAGTTTCAAAGGTGATGAACAGGACAGGGCAAGATATGTCGAGATAATAAAGTCTCTTTCCGAGGGTAAACTGCCTGACTTGAAGATCGAAAGTAATGTGACTTCATCTTTAAGGCAGTATCAGATCGAAGGTTTGAAGTGGCTTCTTCTTCTGCGGGACCTCGGGCTCGGCGGGATACTTGCCGATGAAATGGGTCTGGGAAAGACTCTGCAGTCGCTTGCGATGATAAAATCCGAGCCTGATGACATACCGTCAATGGTCGTGTGTCCGAAGACGCTCATCTGGAGCTGGGACAGGGAGATATCAAAATTCTTTCCGGAAATGAAAAGGACGGTGATCGATTCCCTTAAACCGGAAGACAGAGTGGCAAAATGGAAGAACGCCGGCAGTGAGCTTATCATAACTTCCTATGCTGTCGTCATAAACGATTTCTCCCATTTGAAGGAGAGACAGTTCAGGACTGTGATAATAGATGAAGCTCAGCATATAAAGAATAACAATACCAAGCGGTTCAGAACCCTGACCTCGATCAGATCGATGCACCGTTTCGCGCTTACCGGTACACCGCTTGAAAATCATGTCAGCGATCTGTGGAGCATATTCCAGTTCGTTATGCCGGGATATCTCGGGAACCGCAAGGATATAAACAGAACTGAAAAGACATTCGATGCAGAGGGACTCGGCAGGCTGAGTTCCATGACGGCACCGTTCATTCTCAGAAGGACCAAAGGCGAGATACTGAAAGAGCTCCCTGAACTGATAATAAAGGAATATCCTGTCGAAATGACCCCCAAACAGAAGGAGATATATCTTTCGGTACTGCTGAGGGGAAGGGCTGAGTTCATTGAAAAGAAAGACTCAATGAATAAGATAGAGATGCTTTCCATACTTTCGAAGCTCAGGCTTGCGGCAAATCATCCGGCACTTGCGGCTGATATTGATGCTGTGCCTGAACTTTCAGGAAAGATAGCGACAATACTTGAGCTCATTGATGAAATAACCCTCGGTGAAGGCAGAGTGCTTATTTTCAGTCAGTATGTCAAAATGCTCGGAATAATATCACGGGCTCTTCAGGAGAATGGAATAGAATACCTTTATATGGATGGTGACACCAGGAACAGGATCGAACTTGTCGAGGAGTTCAATTCCGGAAATGTTCCTGTTTTCCTGCTAAGCCTGAAAGTCGGAGGAGTGGGTCTGAATCTCACCGGTGCGGACAATGTTATAATCGTTGACCCGTGGTGGAATCCGGCCGCCGAGGAACAGGCTTGGTCCAGAGCGCACAGAATAGGTCAGGAGAAAAAAGTTGTCGTTAATAAGCTCTTTTCAAAAGGGACCCTTGAAGAGAGAATACTTGATATGCACCAGAAAAAAAGAGGTCTTACGGACATTTTCATGTCAAAGAGCCTTAAAGAGCCTGACCGTGATTTTATTAAGATGATAGCAGACATGGAGCTTGCGATAGATGCATGATGTAAAAAAGCAGCTTAAGGTCAGAAAGATCGAAGTAATGTGCACAGAGGATCATTTTGAACAGATCTCAAAAAAAGCCAGAAGATACGGCATGAGCAATTCAGAGTTCGGACTTTTCACAATGCTCAACAGCCGCATAGATGTTTCTCTAGGTACTGATCCGGTACTTACAAAGATAGCATCGGCGCTGGAAATGCTTGAAGCGGGAAAGATATCGGATGAAGAGTTCGGACTTATTAAAAGAAAAATAATCGAGGAGCTTAAAGCCGGATGACAGGAAAATTCATAATATTAATTACGGTGGTGTTTCTGACTTTTCATGCGGCGGCGCAGAATGGGGAAGGTTCAAGGTGCGAACCTTCGCTCATCTATCCGGAAGTTTTCCTGCTCGAATCAGGAGAATGTTTTTCATATTTAGAAGCGAATTCAAAGTACGGTGACAAGGACAGACTGATAGCCTATCTTGACTCTGCTAGCGGCGGAACACATCAGAATATGTACAGATATCTCTTCTATCTTAGAGAAAAGGAATACCTCCCTGCGCTCATGACCCTTATGTTCATGGTGAATACCGGTTCAGTTCCGGCCTCATTTGAAAGCATAAGTGCTGAATTTGATAACATAATAACAGGCGCTATAAAGAAGGAGAAGGAAGGCGGAGGCGGTATGACGCCTTTCCAGAGCGGAAACAGCGGAGCCCAGATAACCTCTGCCCAGCTTTCAGACAATTTCTTTTCGGCTCTTTCTTTCATTGCATCATATTCCGGTGCACAGAACCGCAAGGAAAGTGATGAAATGATGCTTAACAGAGCTTTCCTTTATATCATTTCAAACATACAGACGGGGATCGACTGGCAGGGTGATGAGTATCTCAACTCTCTTTTCAACAAATTCATACAGATGAAGAATTCAGGTGTCCTCGGCAGTTTCACAAGAATGTTCTTCCATTATCTAAGAGGATACGGACCTGTCCCGTCTTTCAGGGATTATATAAAAATGAGAGAGATCGGAGCGGTTAAAGAATTTACGGTTCAGGATGATTCGGCTGTAAAAGAGAAAAGTTTCCTGATAACGGAATTTTTCATTGATAACATTGATTCAATGCCGGCAATAGAATATGCCTCAGACCGCAAAAAAGACGGTTCAAAGGACTGGAAGTGCGTTTATCTCACGGAAAGAGGCGCGTGGATAGATAGTCTTGCAGACAAAGATCCCAAAGAGTATTATTTTAATGAAAGTGTCAAGATAGCCGAGCAGTGCCCCGGAGCCTTTTCGCTCCCGTTTGAAGTGAAAAACGGGAAGATCACCGTATATGACCGTTCATACTGGATAACTGATATCGCGATCGTGGTGAGCCTGATCCTTAACGGCAGATTGAATTTGTCTGACTCAAGATCTGTTCTGGATGCCGCTGTGACATCTTCCATGCAAAAGACCGCAGACATTCCGAAGACCCTTGCCATGGATATTCTATCATATACGGACAGCACCGGCAGTAGTGTAGATCTCATTCTTTCAATGTTTGCCGGAGAGCTTCCTGAAAAGAGCAGGGAAGATGGTTCCGAACCTGTCACAAAAGCTGCTGAAATCATATCAGACATCCTTTTTTAACGGCATTAAAAACACCTCCAAAAAAAGTGTTGTAAATGGCTAATAAAAACAAATAGTTGCAAGGTCGATTTTTCCGGTCTCAAAAAATGCCTTACCCTATAAAAGAGAGCTTATTTTTCTTCTAAAAAAATTGCTTTTTCTGATTCGATTTTTATAATGAACTGTCTGTTGAACTTTGGAGGGAATCTATGGCAGATATTAATGAAAAGAAAGGACCTGTGATCGACGAGGAACAGAATTACGGAGCGGACAGCATAACTGTCCTTAAAGGTCTCGAAGCTGTAAGAAAGAGACCCGGTATGTACATCGGCGACACTGATGACGGAAGCGGTCTCCATCACATGATATATGAAGTCGTCGATAACAGTATCGATGAATCGCTCGCAGGATATTGCGACAAGATATCCGTATATGTCCATGTCGATGAAAGTATTACTGTAAAAGATAACGGGCGAGGTATTCCTGTCGATATCCATAAAGAGGAGAACAGGTCCGCCGCCGAGGTTATCATGACCGTACTCCACGCAGGCGGAAAGTTCGATAATAATTCATATAAAGTGTCGGGCGGTCTTCACGGAGTCGGTGTCAGCGTCGTTAACGCTCTTTCTGAGTGGCTTAAGCTCAAAATAAAGAGACAGGGCGGTGAATATTATCAGGAATATGAAAGGGGTTTCCCGAAATTCCCTTTGAAAAAAATAGGGAATTCGACAGAGACCGGAACTAAGATCACATTCAAGCCCGATCCCCAGATATTCACGATGACGGAGTTCGCTCTTCCGAGGATAGTAAAAAGACTCAGAGAAATGGCTTTCCTTAACAGCGGAGTGAGGATATATCTTCTTGATGAAAGGGTCGGACAGGAATTTGAGTTCCACTATGAAGGCGGAATTCAGGAATTTGTTAAATATCTGAATGAGGCCAGACCTCCTCTTCATCAGGAAATAATCAATGTTTCCAAGCACAAAGACCAGGGGAATATGACGGTTGACATAGCTCTGCAATGGACGACATCATATCAGGAGCAGACGCTTTGTTATACCAACAACATAGCCAACAGGGACGGCGGAACGCATCTTTCCGGGTTCAAACTCGGTATAACGAAGGTTTTCCAGAATTATATAACCGAGAACAGGAAAAACGCCAAGATCGCCATAAACGGAGATGATATCAGAGAAGGTCTTACCGCTGTCATTTCTGTAAAAATGGCTGATCCCAAGTTCAGCTCACAGACTAAGGATAAGCTTGTAAGCTCTGAGATACAGACTTTCGTCTCAGGTGCGGTTGCTGACATTCTCGGTACATATCTTGAGGAAAATCCGGATATTGCAAATGTCATAGTTGATAAGATACTCGAAGCGGCAGTTGCAAGGGAAGCCGCAAGAAAAGCCCGTGAAATGACAAGAAGAAAGGGTGCTCTTGAAAATACAACTCTTCCCGGAAAACTTGCTGACTGTCAGGAAAAAGATCCTGCAAGATCAGAGCTTTACCTTGTCGAGGGAGATTCGGCAGGCGGTTCAGCGAAACAGGGAAGGGACAGGTCGAACCAGGCGATCCTTCCACTGCGCGGAAAGATACTTAATGTTGAAAAGGCAAGACTTGACAAGTTGTTGAAAAGTGAAGCGATACTGACAATAATCGCGGCTCTCGGAACCGGAATAGGCAAAGATGAGTTCAACATTTCAAAGCTCAGGTACCATAAGATAATAATAATGACAGATGCCGATGTCGACGGTGCTCACATAATGACGCTGCTCCTTACTCTTTTCTACAGGTATATGCCTGAAATAATTGAGAAAGGATATCTTTATGTTGCACAGCCGCCGCTTTACGGTATAACAAGGAACAAGAAGATAACCTATGTGAAGGACGAAAAAGAGTTCCAGCAGTATCTTGTTCATACAGGAGTTCAGGGTCTTGAAATGAAGGCCGGCTCAAAAGTATACAAAGAGGATGCTCTCAAAAAGTTTGTAGACATACTTGTGGATTTGAATGACAACCTGTCAAGAGTTGAATTTATTTATGATTCAGCCGTAGTCGAAGCTGTTTCGGAAACAGTTAAATTCAAGATGGATGATTTCAAATCTGAAACAACTCTCTGGTCGAAGTGGGAGCTTATTAAATCAAATCTTGAAGCCAATTTCCCGCAGAAGGCTCCTTTCAGAATGGAACTTGAGGAGAATCAGCGCTATCCGGGCGAGTTCAGGATGAAGGTATACACGACAAACAACGGTGTCGATAAAGTGACCAACATTGACTACAAGTTCATAAACAACTCCGAGATAATGCTGATCAATTCGCTAAAAGAGAAAGTATCATCGATGGGATGCTGCGAGTTCACTCTTATAAACAAGTCCAAAGACGAAGAGACAAAGATATCAGGCTGGAGGAATCTGCTTTCTGAAGTGCTTTCAATTGCAAGAGAAGGACAGAAGATACAGAGATATAAAGGTCTCGGAGAAATGAACCCCGAACAGCTCTGGGAGACCACGATGAACCCGGAGAACAGAGTGCTTCTGAAGGTCAAGGCTGAGGATGCCGCAGAAGCCAACAGAGTTTTCGATGTTCTGATGGGAGAGGATGTCGAACCCAGAAGGCGCTTCATTGAAGAGAATGCACTTAATGCAACAATAGATCTATAATAGACGGAGACGGGCATGACAGACATAATTCATGGAAAAATAAAGGATATCGCGATAGAACAGTCTATGAAGACCGCCTTCATAGATTATGCGATGAGCGTGATCATGGACCGGTCTCTGCCGGATGTTAGGGACGGTCTTAAACCAGTCCACCGCCGTGTTCTTTTTTCAATGAAAGAGCTCGGCAACACATGGAATTCATCTTATAAGAAATCAGCAAGGATCGTCGGAGACACGATAGGTAAATATCATCCTCACGGTGACGCTGCTGTTTACGGTACTCTTGTCAGAATGGCGCAGACATTCTCGATGAGATATGTCCTTGTCGACGGTCAGGGCAACTTCGGTTCGATAGATGGTGACAGTGCTGCTGCAATGAGGTACACCGAAGCGAGAATGGCCAAAATATCAAGTGAGATACTGGCTGACATAGAAAAAGACACTGTAAACATGCGTGACAACTATGACGGCAGTCTGAAAGAGCCGGAAGTAATGCCGACAAGGATCCCGACACTTCTCATAAATGGCACAAGCGGTATCGCTGTAGGTATGGCAAGTAATATTCCGCCTCACAACATCAGAGAGATAGTTGATGCAGTTGTCCATCTGATAGATAACCCCGAAGCATCGGTCCTGAACCTTATGGAATTCGTATCTGGTCCTGATTTTCCTACAGGGGCGACAATACTCGGCAGAAGCGGCATAAGGACAGCCTATGAGACAGGCCGCGGTATCATCAAGATCCGTTCAAAGGCGACGATAGAAGAGGGTGAAGGTGCCAATTCAAGGGACAGGATAATAATCCATGAGATCCCTTATCAGGTGAACAAATCGAACATGATCATCCAGATAGCTGAACTTGTTAAGGAAAAGAGAATAGAAGGTATTCACGATATCAGGGATGAGTCCGACAGAAGGGGTATCCGTGTCGTCATCGAACTGAAGAAGGACGCTGATGCGAACATAATGCTTAATCAGCTTTATAAAATGACTCAGATGCAGGTGTCTTTCGGTATAAACATGCTTGCTATCTGCAATGGCGTACCCAAGACAATAAATCTTAAGGACGCTGTTCACTATTTCATTCTTCACAGGAAGGATGTTGTTACCAGAAGGACCCGTTACGAGCTTGCCGAAGCGGAGAAAAGAGCCCATATTCTGGAAGGTCTTAAAAAAGCGATAGACAATATTGACGAAGTTATCGAGATAATCAGAGGTTCGGCTTCCACTGACGATGCGAGGAACAGGCTTATGAGCCGCTTCTCGTTCAGCAGGGTCCAGGCCGCAGCGATACTTGAAATGAAACTGAGCAGACTTACCGGACTTGAAAGGGACAAGATCGTTGCAGAATATGAAGAACTGATCAAGAAGATCGCATGGTACAACAAGATACTCAGCAATGAATCAACTCTGATGGGAGTCATCAAGGATGAGCTCAAGGAGATCAGGGAGAAGTACGGTGATGAAAGGAAGACCGACATTGTCAATCATGAAGGCGATCTCGACATGGAAGACCTGATAGCTGACGAGGACATGGTCGTTACTCTCACCACGGAAAATTATATAAAGAGGACCCCGCTAGACCTTTACAGAAAGCAGAAAAGAGGCGGAAAGGGAATAAATGCAATAAATCCGAAAGAGAACGACTATGTGAAGAACATTTTTGTTGCAAGCAGTCACACGCTTCTTCTCATCTTTACTTCATACGGCAAAGTCTACTGGTCTAAAGTCTATCAGCTCCCTGAGGCTGGAAGGAACTCAAGAGGAAAGCCGATAATAAACCTTGTGAATGTAGAAAAAGATGAAAAGGTTGCGGCTATTCTTCCGATCAAGGATTTTGTTGAAGGACATTTTATAATCATGGGTACTAAAAACGGTACGGTCAAAAAGACCGATATAATGGAATATGCTATCCAGAGGACGAACGGTAAAAAGGCCATAAAGCTGAACGAAGGTGATGAACTTATTGAAGTCAAGATAACGAACGGCAACGAAGACATCGTTCTTGCAACAAGACAGGGCTTAAGCATAAGGTTCAATGAAAAGGATGTAAGGCCGATGGGAAGAGTTGCTGCAGGGGTTAGAGGTATCAGGCTGGGAAAAGATAACCATGTCGTGACAATGGATGTCATAGAACAGGGAACAACGCTTCTTACAATAACTGATAAAGGTATCGGAAAGAGAACTCCTGTGGATGACTACAGACTTCAGAGCCGTGGCGGAAAAGGCATCATAACTATCAAAACTTCGCCTGAGAACGGATATGTTGTAGGCGTGCTGAAGGTGAATGAATCTGACGAAGCCATGCTTATAACATCAAATGGTCAGGCGATCAGGATCCCCGTAAGCGGAATCAGTATAATAGGAAGGAACACAAAAGGTGTCAGGCTGTTCAGAGTGGGTGAAGGTGAACAGGTCGTTTCTATCACAAAGATAGTTGATCCTGAAGACAGCGGAGACGATCAGGCAGAAGAGGCTCCTGAACAGAGTGACGGCAACTGATCTCATATCCATCAGAAATAGTTCATCATTAATTTAATTGCAATTTTATTCATATTGTGTAAAAATAGAAGTTACTAATGTTCCATGTGATATGGTTTTTGAATTTGGATCTCTCACCCCAATTATGGAGGGAACTATGAAGGAGTTTATTGAATTCATCGCTAAACAGCTTGTAGACAATCCTCAGGCCGTTGATGTCAGCTTCATTGAAGGCAAAAGTACAGCGATCATCGAGCTCAGGGTCGCTCCCGGAGATGTCGGCAAGGTGATCGGAAAGAGCGGAAGGACAGCAAATGCCCTCAGGACTCTTCTCAGTGCTGTGGCAAGCCGTCAAAATCAGAAAATAGTTCTGGAAATCATCGAAGAGAACAAATAATGTCTCCTCGCAGAAAAGTGCGGGCAACAGATCTCGCCGGAAATAAGAACGATCCTAATCTGTTAAAATATTTTGTACTTTTTTTAATTGTCGGCGGATTTTTCATTTACTACATGATAAAGTGGACTGGCGGTGAGGATTTTGACAGATTTGCAAATGCTAAGAAGTATTCCGAATATTATAAGGAATTCTTTGTTGAAACTCCCATAGTATATCATGTTTTTGGTGAATCAAAGCTTGTTGTGCGGGGGACAAATCTCGGATTCGAATTCTGGGACAAAGAGTTCCGCAGTAAGCTGGTCCAGTCCGAAAACGAAGTCAACGAAATGCTCAAGATCGAAGAGTGGCTTAATACGCCTGATATTAATAACAAGTTCGTGAAACAGAAGGTTAACCTTTCCTCCTTCCCTGAGATATATGATCTGATAGAGGAGGGAAAAAAGCAGAATGGAAAGACATTGTATAATATCGCTTCCGGAGAGATATCCGATTTCTGGGAGAGAGCCCTTAAAAACTACAGAATTCGCAGCAATGCTCTCGAAGCTGCAAAAAAGAGGATAAGTTATCTCTATGACGATCCGCTCCTTTCTCCTATCGAAACTGAAAAAAAGAAAAAAACACTGGAATCGTTGACGAAAGAGAAGACGAAAGTGGTGGATTCAATTGAAAGTGTAGCGGCAAAGATCAGAGCTTTAAAAAATGAAGATGTGAACCGTCTTCTTGATAAGGCATTATCAACTCCGGGCTCGCTCGCTCAGGCTGATAAACAGGCTTTGCTCATATCAATACTTCAGATCATGGAGATATATTCGAAAGCCAGCATCTCACCTGACAGCAGTTCTATCGCTGATTTCCTGAAATATACATCAGTTGACAATATTGAGCTTAACGGGAGCGACAGGAGTGTTTTTATCAGGAATGTCAATACAGGTATAAAACTCTCTTTCTTCAAGGAAGCGCTTTTTCTTAAAAAACTGAAAGAAAAACTTCCGAAAGAGAATTTCAACTACTTGATATTTCTGGGAGACAGACACGGGATGTGGAAGCTGCCTTCTCAATTTATAAGATGGACGGTGTCAATCGACGATCCTTTCGCCATTACAGACACAGTAAGAGGTGCATTGAAGCTTCTCCCTGAAGAGGGTTTTTTTGTCATGACAAGAAAGAATGAAGAAGTCATAATCGAGGAAATGCCTGAAGTTACAGCAAGAATAAGAGAAAATATAAAAAATTACGGTGAAGAAAAAGACAAGAAAAACGAATATGTCGCAAAACTTCTGAAAGAATATTCCCCCAGGCAGTATGTTTTTGATCCGGCAAATATATCCATCAGCAGAAAATATGATCTTCCTGTGGACTGGAGGACCGGAATGCCTGCTGACAGGAACATGTCCGCTCTGGTCATCAATAACGACCCTGTGAGGGCGAGAATGTACTCATATTCCCTTTTTATATCAAATTCTGAAGAGATAAAGTCTTTTTCTGATCAATATCCCGATACGGCATTTGCTGTTCTGAAAATGGACGGGACCGTGGCTGTTCCGGAAAAATGGAAAGAAACTTTTCTTACAAGAGAACAGGTCATAGAACTTAAAAGGGAATATGATAAAAAGATGAAGGGGGTGGATCCGTCATCTCCGGAAAAGAAATAATGGATGTTCCTTCCTCTCCCATCTATTCCATCATCAGACCTGAATCGCTTGACGATGTTGTCGGACAGCCCAATGTCATAAAACTTCTGAGGTCTTTTCTTGATAACAACTATCTTCCTTCGATGATATTTTTCGGACCTCCGGGAACTGGAAAAACAACTGTCGCAAGGATAATTGCAAAGCAGTACGGTGCAAAACTCTACAGATTCTCAGCCGTGAAAGACAGTGTGACGGATATCAGAAAACAGATATACAGGGACCGTGAATCCATATTCACCGGAAAGCAGATAGTTTTTGTGGATGAAGTGCACAGATTTAACAAGGCTCAGCAGGATACTTTTCTTCCAATAATTGAGGATGAAGGGGTCGTTTTCATAGGTGCTACGACGGAAAATCCATCCTTTTACATCAATTCGGCCCTTCTCAGCAGGGCGAGAAGCATTAAATTCCAGAAGATAGCCCCTGCCGATGTGGCAATAATGGTCAACAGGGCGAAAGACCACCTTTCCGTTCAGATGTCAGATGAACTTGTAAATATAATTTCCGCGGAATCACAGGGCGACATCAGGATAGCGCTATCCATTCTTGAAAGTGCGTATTATTTAAGCGACAGGATATCCATTTCAAAGGAGAAGGTCCTTGAGCTCGTTGAAAATCCGCAGAAATATGATAAATCCGGTGATTTTCACTACCGAACGATATCAGCGTTCATAAAAAGTCTCAGGGGAAGCGACCCTGATGCGGCACTTTATTATATGATCAAGATGGTGGAAAGCGGTGATGATCCTCTTTTTATATTGAGAAGAATGATAATATTCGCTTCCGAGGATGTCGGTAATGCCGATCCGAGGGCGCTCCAGATAGCGGTGGCAGGGCTTGAGGCGTTCAGGGCCGTCGGGTTTCCTGAAGGCAGGATAATAATGAGCCATGTGGTCACATATCTTGCCACAGCGCCTAAATCAAATGCGAGCTATCTTGCGCTGAGGGAGGCGGAGGCTTTCTACAGGGACAATCCGGAACTTAGGATCCCGCAGTCATTGATAAATGAAACATCTCTGGCTCCGGGAGAAGATAAAGGAGATTATAAATATCCTCATGATTTCAATAACGGCTGGGTCGATCAGAGATACTTTCCGGGAGACGGTCCTGAAAAAGTATTCTATAACATGAAGAACACCGGCTATGAATCTAAGATATCTGCTTACTGGGAAAAGGTTAAAAAAAGTCTCTGACACCGTTTTTCCGGCTATTTGTCAAATCGATTTTTTTTATTGACCTCGATTCGAAATTTATATACTCTTGAAATCAGGATTTTGAGGGTTGAAAATGTTCCGCACACAGGTTTTCATATTTACATTTCTCATGTTTTTTCAGGTATTTCCGTATCCTGAATGCATGAACGAGGAGAAAATAACCGAGCAGTGTATAAAAGATGTGCATAAGAACGGTGATCTTGAGCTTGTTACAGAACATATTGACAAGAGTGTTTTCAAGAACAGTTCCCAGATGCTTACTTTGAAAGCCGATTCTCTCTACAGGACGGGCCGGTATGATGAGCTTGAAAAGGTTATAAATGCACTTAGTCCCAATCTGAAGAACTCACTCTATTTCAGGGTTATGCTTTTAAGATCGATGCTTGCAAGGCAGAGGCTGAACCAGACGCTCGAAATGCTTGATTCCATCAAAGATAATTTCCCGGTATATTATCAGTCAAGCGGACTTGACTGCATAAGAGGTGACATCCAGCTATATAAAAAACAGTATGAAAGCGCTCTGGCGACCTATGATTCATGCACTTCCCGCAAAGATTCGGTATTTGCCTCCTACAACAGGATCGTGACGCTTGAAAAGCATGGTCCGCCCAAGAATTCGCTTCTTGAGGACTACATCTCATTTGCAGAGAAGTATGAAGGGAATGCACTGACTTCGCAGATCGTTGACAGATTCGTAAAGATGAGAGAAAGAGATGCTTTTCCCGGTGCGGCCTCGCCATATTACAGCAGATGGCTTGCAATAATGAGGAAAAGCGGTGCTCTTGACAGATTTTTCACAGATGATTTTCTTAAAGTTTCGACATTTCCCGCCGTTTTTGAAATAGTCAGATATCTCACTTCAAAAAACAGATATAATGATGCGCTTACGATGATCGAAAGAGAGCTGTCTGTAAAAAATCCCGATGTGGAGAGGCGTTTTCAGCTTATCAATGAAAAATACAAACTGATGGTGCTTCTGAACCGGCCTTCGGAAGCGTCCGAATTCATGCTCATTTCGGCGATAGACCTCCCTGAGGACAAAAAGGACAGGCTGGAGTTCTTTGCGGGCCTTAACTATTTTGATACCGGTTATGCAGATGAGGGGAGAGCGGTCCTTGAGTCCATTGTATATGAAGACAGGGAATCAAAATTCTTTCTGATGGCTCTTTACAAGCTCGGGTTGATATATCTTAGCGAGGGAAGCCAGCTTTACACCTTTACTCTGTGGTCAAATTACATTTTTGACAGTTCATTTTCAGCGTCCAGATATCATGGCGGACAGAGACTTCTGACCGATATAATGGAGATCGCATCGCTCATAGACAGGATAAACAATTTCTGCACGCTGTCATCAGACCCTGATTTTGAGTGTGCGACCGACGAGCAGTGCATTCCTGAATCAGGCACACAGATAATAAGTTATTATGATTTTGCGTATTTCAGTCTGATAAACAGGGCTGAGTTCAAGATCAAACCCGCTCATTCAAGTGATCGAAGTTATATTGAGAAGTGGAGACAGAACAGGATAGAGCTCACTGTTGATGAAAATGCTGTTCTTGAAAAAATAGCTGCTCTTCCTAAAAAGATAAGGAACAACGAATATGTTTCAATGATAGAGCATTTCCTGAGTTCCGGTGTGAGGGACGGGGCTCTGTTCTATCTTGATGCGATAGGCATGGTATTCAGATATGACGGACCGGATGGAGGTGACAAGGAATCAACGGATGCAGTAAAGGCGGAACTTCTTGAATTCAAATCAAAAATGAACGGTACGATAATAAGATACCTCGGAAAGACCGGAGACATTGCGGACAGCAATTATAATGCGGTCTCGCAGAGTCTCACATATTCACCGCACTACGGAAAGGCGGATGAATGGCGCTCAATATATCCTACGCCTTATTTTGATGACATAATGAAACTTTCGGTCGAGTTCGAGATACCTCCTCAGCTGATATACTCGATAATGAGAGCGGAGACATTCTACCGTGATAATCTTGTCTCTCCCGTAGGTGCTCTCGGACTGATGCAGGTGATGCCTGATACTTTTGAAAAGATAAAAAAGTACGGCGGAATAAAGATAAAAGACCCTTTTAATCCGTATGAGAGCATGAAAGCCTCGGCCTGGTATCTTTCAAAGCTCGTGAAGAGGTTCGACGGAAGTTACATCGCGGCGATCGCGGCGTATAATGCAGGTCCTCACCGTGTTACAGAGTGGATAAAGAAATATAAGGGGATGGATAATTATCTTTTTGTAGAAATGATCCCGTATCAGGAAACAAGGAATTATGTTAAAAAGGTTCTAAGATACTTTGAAATATACAGCTATCTTTACGAAGGGACTTTTTATGATGTGGGGCTTAATGGAGTTGTGGACATTGAAGAACAGCCTGATATCGTTAATTTTTAGCATACTTCTGATCTTTCCCGCTGTGGCCGGAGAGAACAGCAGTGATTTCGATTTTCTTCACGGCGCCTCTTTCAAATTCAGCGACGGCGTGCCGTTTGTGAGAGTTCATGTCAAAACTTACGGAAAGACCCTTGACATCAGAGGTATCGATAGTTTTTCCTGCAACGGAAAGGAATATCCGGCCGACAGCGTTTCTTTTGAAATGAGCAAGTTCACTCCGGCGGAGATAAAGTACAAGCTTGTTTTCAAAGAAATATCGATGCGTGAGCTTAAAAACTACGAATCAATGCTTGAGGAGTGGAACGGCAGGACAGGTTTAAAGACAGAGGTCTATGTCCATGGAGCCATATTTTCGATAAATACTTCGAAAATAGACAACAGGGAATATTTCATCGCTTCTCCGGGCCTTCTTGACCAGAGCGTCGGAGAATCTGTACTTGAAAAATACAGAAATATGTTCCCTGAAGAGAATCTGTTCCTGATACCTGTGCTGAATAAACCTGCGAGCCCGTTAATAAAAGCGGTTCATAAGAGCGGGAATACTGTCCAGTGCAAAGATATTGTATATCTGAAAAAAGGGGACGGCGGACCGGTATTTGCCGGAAATGATGAATACACCGGAATGAAAGGACAGTTTATAACCGCGATGTCGGAAAAAGGTCTCGATCTTGCGGCGGAGGCTCCTGTCGAGGAACTTATTGAAAAGATACTTCCCGGGGAGATGTTCCTGTCAGCTCCGCTTGAAACACTTAAAGCTCAGGCCGTTGCCGCCCGGACCGATATTTTCATGCAGCTCGGGAAAAGGCATGTTCCTGAACCGTGGCACATATGCAGTGAGGTTCATTGCCAGAAGGTTCTCTGGAATGGGAAGGTCGATCCCAAGTTCGCTGACGCTGTCAGGCAGACTTACGGGCAGATAATACTTTATGACGGTTCATACATTGCAAGAGCTCCTTACTGTTCAAGTTCGGGCGGTCGTACAGAGAATATAATGAATGTATGGTTCACTGCAGAAAAGCCCTATCTTTCAGGTATCTGGGATGGTGAAAATCCTCCGAAACTTGATCTGAGCAGGGAGAGCGATCTTGAGAAATTCCTCGATTCGGATTTCGGCGAGGACAACATCCCCATGAATAAAAAGCACCGGTGGACTGTTGAATTCACTCAGAACGGAATGGACGAACTTCTTGCAAAAAGCATGAATATAGGCAGTCTTCAAAGCTTAAAAGCTCTGAAAAGAGGGACTTCAGGCAGAATATATAAAATAGAGTTCAAAGGCGATAAGGGCGCCAAAATAGTTTATGGTGAGCTCAATATAAGGAAAATACTCAATAATATGTACAGTTCGGCGTTTGTCGTTAAAAATCTGAACGGAAAATGGACATTCCGCGGGGCAGGCTGGGGACACGGTGTCGGAATGAGCCAGATCGGAGCGATATCATTAGGAAAAAAAGGCTTTGATTTCAAATACATGCTCAAAAGATATTATCCGGGGACCGAAGCGGTCAAGATCTACTGATGAAAATTAGTTTTATCATAGTGCTCCTTCTTGTTTTTTCTGGGTGCGCAACAGCTTTGCGTGAGGAACCTGAAGTGCGGAAGCTTCCGCAGGATGTCGTGATATTCATAACGCCTGATTCAATAAAGCTTGATAATGAAAAGAAGAATTCACTTGATTTTGCACTTATGACAGATCTTGCCAATAAGTATTTTGATGCCGGACGGTTCAGCGAATCCTATGACCTGTATCAGAGTATCATTAAAGAAAACCCGGCAGGTCCGGAGGCGGCTCTGTGCAATTATAACGCAGGTCTTTGTGCCATGCGGATGCTGAAATGGAATGAGGCGGTCATGCATTTCAGATCGGCCTTCAACATGTTCGGAAGTGTATCTGACAGAACTGATTCATATCTTAACTATCTTGAATCACTGAAAAAGACGGAAAGATGGGATGCGGTTCTCAAGGAATCTGAAAAAGCTGTGAACTCATATTTTCCGGAAAAACTTGATGAAAAGGCGAAGACCGAAATATCTGTAAGGATGGCGGAAGCTCTTGTAATGACCGGGAAGGCCGATGAGGGGAGGACTCTCGCCCGTTACTGGCAGTACGAGATCAGGAAAAAATATCCGAGGTATGAAGCCGTCTACATTCCTGAGCTTGCGTATGCCCATTTTGTCGCTGCAATGGGGTATGTGTCCGAATTCGCTTTGATAAAGCTTGATGATACTATTGATTCTCTGACAGATAAATGCCGGAAGATAATCGATGCCCAGACAGAATTCGTGAAAGCTGTGAATGTCGGTGTCGTTTACTGGTCTAATGCAAGTGCTTTCGAGATCTCGAAAATGTACATGGACCTTTATGCTGAAATGGAGGGTTACAAAGTTCCGGAAGACCTCAATGATGAAGAGAAAGCCGTTTACAGGTGTGAGCTGTGGAAAAAAACCCATAATCTGCTCAAAAAATCGAGAAAGGTGCTTGTTAAAAGCCTTGAAACAGCTAAAAGCGCAAAAGAGGACAATGAATATCTTGAAAAAAGCACTGCAATGGTGCTGAAAATAGATGAAATATACGGTCTAAAGGAGCAGTCCTGCGAGAAGTTCGAAAAACTGAAGGAAGTTAAATGAACATAATATCTTTAAAGGATGTGACTTCAATAAAAAGTGAAAGGGTCCTTTTTGAAAATGTCACGATGGGTATTTCGGATGGTGAGAAGATAGCTCTTGTCGGTACTAACGGGTGCGGCAAGTCAACGCTTCTGAGAATTATTGCAGGGCTTGAAGAGCCTGAGTCGGGGTCTGTGGCAAGAAACAGGTCTACAGTGATCTCAATGCTTGAGCAGGTGCCTGTTTTCGATCCCGATGATACGGTCAGCATGCATATTTTTAATAGTTCAGGCATTGATGCAGTAAGCCGTGCCGAAGCTGATTCGGATGGCTACATGGCGAGGATCAAAGCGGTGCTTGACAGGCTGGGAATTGATGACATCAACCGCAAAATGGGTGAGCTTTCAGGCGGAATGCTTAAAAAAGTGGCTCTGGCTCAGGCGCTTGTGAAAGATTTCGATCTTCTCATTCTTGATGAGCCTACAAACCATCTTGACATTGACACGATAATCTGGCTGGAAGAATTTCTGAAAGAGACAGGAAAGGCGGTCGTGATGGTGACTCATGACAGATATTTTCTCGATTCTGTCTGCACTTCGATCTATGAGATAGACGGTTCGAAGATATTTCAGTACAAGGGAAACTATGATTATTATCTGAGAAAAAAAGCTGAATACACAAATTCTCTTATTTC
>JAKLDO010000209.1 GCA_022703485.1 bacterium | reverse complement strand
CTATGCTATACGTAATCAATTTGAGCAAATCGAGAAAAAATAGAACAGCATGATAATATACTTTCAGAGCATGACAAGAAGTTTGAACTGCTGATTAAGACTCATTTAACTCCTGTTGAAGGCATTTTTTACGATGGACAAATATACGATGCCTGGAAATTTGCATCAGATATTATCAAATCTGCTAAGACATCAATTGTATTGATTGACAATTATGTTGATGAAAGTGTACTGACATTATTATCTAAAAGAAGCAGAGGGGTAACAGCAACAATTTACACTACCTCAGATTCGAAACAATTTAAACTCGATCTGAAAAAGTTTAACGATCAGTATGACTCAATTGAAGTAAAGGTATTTGATAAATCTCATGACAGGTTTTTAATAATTGACCAGACCATCGTTTATCATATCGGCGCCTCCCTGAAAGACCTCGGCAAAAAGTGGTTTGCATTTTCAAAGATAAAACTTGACGCTGACGATATTTTAATAAGGCTGAACTAAGGTTAAGGCTAAGGTTAAGGTTAAGAAGAATTAAAGAACGATATACCAGCTCAATCTCAACCTCAACCTAAGGTTAAGGTTAAGGTTTAGGTTGAGAAGAAGAAATTTAGACAGG
>JAKLDO010000208.1 GCA_022703485.1 bacterium | reverse complement strand
CCAATATTGAGGCCAGAAATATCTTCGATATGCTTCCCGTCGCTGACAACCCGCAAAAAACCGATAATTCCGGCATTGAAAAACCAATCCCGCATGTAAACCCGATGTTTCATCCCACAACCTCCCAGCGGCCGCCTTTGGCCGGGCCGATACGCTTTAATAATTTCTGTCTCTTCAATTTTGCCAACTGCTTTTCAACAGCGGTAGTGCTGATTTCAAGACGACTTGCTATGCTTGTTATAGTTGCATGACTGTCCGTCGAAAGAATCGTCAAAATTCTTCTCTCCGTTTCACCCAACTTTTCACCCAACTTTTCACCCAACTTTTTCACCGGTTCCATTTGACCGCCTGCTGCCGGTTCCCTCATGATCAGGACAAAACCGTATCCCAGTGTTTCGATGGTTTGCGGCGGCTGGCCTTGCGCAGCAAGGGCGCTGCGGATGCGGTCCATGCCGGAGCCGTACTGCTCGATGCGGCCGGCAAGATAGAAAATGTGCGCCAGAAGCGGATTGCGGGTGATCGACACATGCGGTCCCTGCAGCTTTTCTATGGTTAAATCGTCCATTAAATTTCCGGGATTGAAAGCCCGGATGTGATCGTCGAATATTTTGATCTGCGTTT
>JAKLDO010000207.1 GCA_022703485.1 bacterium | reverse complement strand
CGGTCATCCATGCCCTGCGCCATGCTTCGGCCGCCGACCGGGCCGCCATCGAGCAGGCGGTGCGTGCCGGAGACGGCGACTTCGATGTCATCAGCCGCATCGTGGTCGGCAGCGGCGCCCTGGAGTACTCGAGCAGCGTCGCGCAACGCGAAGCGAGCGAGGGGCGCCGCGCGCTCGAGGCCCTGCCTGCGACGCCCTATCGCGACTCTCTGATACACTTGCTGTCCTTCGCGGTCGACCGGGACCGCTGACGCAGAGGAGCGCGTCGCTCCGTAGTTCTCCGGTTGGCCCAGTCGGGGTGTAGCTCAGCCTGGTAGAGTACTGCGTTCGGGACGCAGGAGTCGGAGGTTCGAATCCTCTCACCCCGACCATTCTTCCTTCCCCCTCCCTTGGGAAGCATGATCCGACAGCCACACGGCTGTCGCGCGCGAGACCCGGCCGCACGGCAAGGCGGCTGACCGATTCACGGGACTCGCCTTTACAAAGCAAATCCGCCTCGGCACTATCGATCGACCCCTGCGCCCCGACCCGGGACGAGGGAAGAGATTCGACCACGAGCACCTGCGCCGAGCATGTCCGCTGTCACCCAGAACGCCACCGTCGCCACGGCCCTCACCGGGCTG
>JAKLDO010000206.1 GCA_022703485.1 bacterium | reverse complement strand
AAACATGAATCCACCGGCACATCCTGCGTCAAGCATGTTATTCATCATCCGCATGTTCTTTTCGCCCTGCTGGATTTCTGAATAACCGCCGTGATGCATAGAGCTGTATGACTGGTGGGCGCTCCCCCAGCTGGAGGGTACGCCGAACTCGGCTATTATGAGCGGCATGGAGGCGTAGTGACTCTTCATGGCAGTGAGGTAACCGAGATAACTGTTTGGCCCGTCGCTGTCGCTGAACCCAAGGTAGGAAGGCTGCTGGCTGATGAAGTTGGGATAGTAGGGATAGGCGTGGTAGCTGGCAAAGAGGCCGGGTCCGCCGTTGCGGCTGATCTTCGTGATGTCAAAGGATGCAACATCCTCATCCGTGAATATCTCCGTGGGATGATCCAGCGGGTCAAGTGTAGGCCAGCTTGAGAAGCTGACAGGCCGGCTTACAGAATACTCATTCTCTTCGAAGACTGTCACCCTGTCAAGCATCTCAGCAATAAATGCCTCTGACGCGGTGGCTCCGTCTATGCTGAACCGTGTGCCTGAGTAGGAAGAATTACCCGGATGGAACTTATTGGTAGAGTCAATCTCCTGCGGGGCAACCTCGCGACCGATTATATATCCTGCCGTCCATTGGG
>JAKLDO010000205.1 GCA_022703485.1 bacterium | reverse complement strand
AAATTCTATTCCCAAAATTCCATAAGCATTATCCAAAATCTGTTGATTCTTAAGTACAGTGTTCATTCCCATCGAAACAAAATCTTCCTGATCTGCAGCTGCTGGAATTGATTGAACAGAAGCAGGAGCAGATAAAATTCTTTGCTCAACAATCAATGTATCTGCTGTGTATTGACTCAACATCAAACCGGAAAACATTCCGGCACCTTTTGTTAAGAAGGCTGGCAACCCAACACTTAATGCCGGATTGTTTAATCTGTTCATTCTTCTTTCAGAAAGCACGCTAACCATAGTAACTGCGGCACTAATCATATCCATCGGAAGAGAAACTGGTGTTCCCTGAAAGTTAGCACCAGTCAAAGTTATTTTATCTTCAGGAATAAAAATCGGATTATCACCAACGCCGTTTAGTTCTATTTCAATCTGCGATTTTGCATAATCAACTGCATCGTGTGCTGCACCGATTACTTGCGGAGTTGAACGCATTGAATATGCATCCTGAACTTTTTGTTTTATCTTTCCGGTTAATAATTCACTTCCCTCAACGCAATTTTTAATTGCTTTAGAACTTCGAACAGCGCCGGAAAATCCTCGCAACTGATGGAGACGAACATCATAAGGTTTCATATT
>JAKLDO010000204.1 GCA_022703485.1 bacterium | reverse complement strand
GAGTTAGTTGACGGGATTATGAATGCTACACAAAAAGATGAAGCAGAAATTTACGAGCAGAGAGAAAAAGTAACTGCTCTAAAGAATAAATTGAATGATATGCTAAAAGCTGGTGCTAATGGCAAAACAAGCGAATTGAAAAATTTATTAAGCCTGGCCGATTATCTTGTAAAGAAATCTGTCTGGATTATGGGCGGCGATGGTTGGGCTTATGATATTGGTTATGGCGGATTAGATCACGTGCTCGCATCTGGAAAGAATGTAAACATTTTAGTCCTTGATACAGAAGTTTATTCCAACACAGGCGGACAGTGCTCAAAATCTACTCCACGTGCAGCAGTTGCCAAATTTGCTGCAGCAGGAAAACCAGGCGCTAAAAAAGATCTTGGTATGATGGCAATGACTTATGGAAATGTTTACGTTGCAAAAGTTGCAATGGGTGCTAATGACCAACACACACTAAGAGCATTCTTAGAAGCAGAAGCTTATGAAGGTCCTTCATTGATTATTGCATACAGCCATTGTATTGCTCACGGAATAAACATGGAAACAGCAATGCAAAATCAAAAAGCTGCTGTGGATTCTGGTCACTGGCCATTGTTCAGATATCATCCCGATCTTGCAGCAGAAGGTAAGAATCCATTTA
>JAKLDO010000203.1 GCA_022703485.1 bacterium | reverse complement strand
GTCGTCAAAAAAGTATCACACCTGCATTTCGTGCCCTATTTCCGTATATTTTTGTACGTTCTATTTTACACAGCAAATGAAAGAGTCTGAAGAGATAATCAAACCCGAATCACAGCACTTCATTGAGCAGGCAATTGAGAAGGACCTGAGCGACGGAAAGAACGGCGGTCGTGTCCATACCCGCTTTCCGCCGGAGCCGAACGGATACCTGCATATCGGCCATGCAAAGGCCATATGCCTCGACTTCGGCATGGCTGAAAAATATGGCGGGATGTGCAATCTCCGGTTTGACGACACGAATCCGACAAAAGAGGATGTTGAGTATGTCGACTCGATTAAGGAAGACATTCAGTGGCTTGGATTCACCTGGGAAGACCGTGAGTATTATGCTTCGGACTATTTCGGCAAGCTTTGGGACTTTGCAGTATCGCTAATCAGACGGGGCCTGGCCTATGTTGATGACCAGAGCGCGGAAACCATATCGGAACAGAAAGGAACCACCACCCAACCCGGAATTGCAAGTCCTTACCGCGACCGCACCGTAGAGGAGAACCTTGATCTCTTCTTCCGTATGAATGAAGGTGAGTTTGAAGAGGGCAGTCGCGTGCTGAGGGCCCGCATTGACATGGCCTCGCCGAACATGCACATGCGTGACCCGATCATCTACCGTATACTTTATACTCCTCATCATCGTACCGG
>JAKLDO010000202.1 GCA_022703485.1 bacterium | reverse complement strand
CTTGCGCAAAGACCGCAGCTTGTGCAAAGGTTCGGATTGATCTTGTGCATCATTTTCTCCAAATCTTCAGTTAATAAATGGACCGGTCACGCAAAGTTTTTAACATTCAAGGGCTGCTCTTGTCAAGAAAAACCGGTTAATGCCAAAATAATTACTCTTTTTCATACTTTCATAATATATTGAGCTGACAGTGAAGAATGGAGTGCTGAATGTTCAATATTGTTCTTATTAATCCTGAAATTCCCCAGAATACCGGAAATATTGCAAGATCTGTAATTTCCCAGAAATGCAGACTTCATCTCGTTAAACCCATCGGATTCAATATTGATGATGCTTCTTTAAGAAGAGCAGGACTCGATTACTGGCAGTTTATTGATCTTAAAATATGGGATTCTGTCGATGTGTTTTTCAGCGCTAACGACATGGAACGGATGCATTTTTTCTCAAAAAAGGGTAGAGTCAGATATGATCAGGCTGAATACTCAAAAGGTGATTTTCTTGTTTTCGGTCCTGAATCAACAGGTTTGGATGAAGAAATACTTCTAAAATACCGCAATAAAACCAGATACATACCTATGCCTGACAACAGGGTGAGAAGTATAAATCTTTCAAGCGCTGTTTCTGTCGTGCTTTTTGAGGCGATGCGCCAAAATGGTTTTTTTAATAAAAATGCTTGACACAGGATCAGTAAAACTGCAAAACAGACATCGAA
>JAKLDO010000201.1 GCA_022703485.1 bacterium | reverse complement strand
GGAATGAGAATAGTATTCTTTCAAATTTACAAAAACCGACCTTGTTAGAAAGGATTGAGACTCAATCTGTCGACAATGGAGAAAATCAACACATTAGCATTTACAAAAACCGACCTTGTTAGAAAGGATTGAGACAACCACACACCTATCATTTTTACAGGTAGTCCATGCTTACTAATTTACAAAAACCGACCTTGTTAGAAAGGATTGAGACCTACCTGCTCTTCTGTCTTTGCTTTTCTTGGCATAAGGATTTACAAAAACCGACCTTGTTAGAAAGGATTGAGACCTCATTAGAGTTTGTGTATCCTCTGACGATTTCATCAAACAATTTACAAAAACCGACCTTGTTAGAAAGGATTGAGACACTATACTCATATTTTTTAACCGAACAATTCGCCGGTAACATACTGTATTTACAAAAACCGACCTTGTTAGAAAGGATTGAGACCGCATCTATTATTTCGGATTCGCTGAACCCTGACTCCATATTTACAAAAACCGACCTTGTTAGAAAGGATTGAGACCAACCATAGTATTCAGTAGAGTAGTTGGGATGCTATATTATTTACAAAAACCGACCTTGTTAGAAAGGATTGAGACAAATACTTTCGCAAAAAACATAGCGTCAGACGCTTGTTTCATTTGCGTATTTACAAAAACCGACCTTGTTAGAAAGGATTGAGACTTATTATTCTGCCTTCGATCCTTATTCA
>JAKLDO010000200.1 GCA_022703485.1 bacterium | reverse complement strand
CTTTTAGACCTATAATAAAGATAATTTATTTGAAGTAGCGGTTTTTTCATTTCCAATTCTGCCTTATAAAACTTATCTTTGCACTTCAAACCAACACCACAACACATGAATGCATTAAACGAATTAAACGCCATTTCACCAATTGATGGAAGATATAGAAATAAAACAGTTTCTCTTGCTGCCTATTTTTCTGAGGAAGCCTTAATTCGTTACCGCGTGTTGGTTGAAATCGAGTATTTTATTGCATTATACGAACTGCCATTACCTCAGCTAAGTACTGTAAATCCTTCCGTATTTGAAAAATTAAGAGATTTATACCGAAACTTTTCTACACAAGATGCTTTAGCCATCAAAGAAATTGAAAAAACAACCAATCATGATGTGAAAGCGGTTGAATACTTCATAAAAAATGGTTTTGATGCTTTAGGGTTGGAAAGCTACAAAGAGTTTATTCACTTCGGATTAACTTCACAAGATATTAATAATACAGCCATTCCTCTTTCGACCAAAGAGAGTTTTGAAAAAGTATATTTACCCCATTTAATCAGTGTCATTTCCAAATTAAAAGACATGAGTCAGGAATGGAAAGACGTTCCTATGTTAGCCAGAACACATGGTCAACCCGCCTCTCCTACCCGATTAGGAAAAGAATTAGGTGTATTTGTAGAACGATTGGAAGAACAAATGCGTCAATTATTTAATATCCCCTTTGCAGCTAAATTT
>JAKLDO010000020.1 GCA_022703485.1 bacterium | reverse complement strand
ATACCAAAGAGGTTGTTTTTATTAAAGTTTTTTCTTAACTTTCTGTTCTTTTTATTTTGAAATCGAACGGGTTAGGATATCATGAATTTTTCAGTTCCTTTTTTTGCCGTTCCTCTGCAGAGAATTTCCGGAACTGAAGATGAAAATCCTTCAGAAAATATAGTGTTTCCGTGGTATTTTATTCTGAATGTTGCGTTTTCGATTTTTCTTCCCTGAAAAGAAAAAGGCTTTTCAAGGATAAGCCGGTCACCTTCGATCCGGTAAGGAATGAATTTCGGACTTTCAAGGAGATTTTCCCTTTTTTTCAACGGTGCCTGATCGGCGGAGGCTGATATCCTGCCGTAAAGATCTGTCATACCTCTGTTCTCGACATATGTTCCGAACGGTTCAGTCTCGCGGAATCTGCTGAAAAGAAAAAGCACAAGCCCGAATATTGCAATGACGCTCATGAAAAAAAGATACTGTTTCCTTTTGACGCGTATGTATTCCGCCGCATTTCTGTCCAAAACGGGTCTCCTTAACTTTTTTCTGCTTAATATTAAGATTAAATACATGCTTTTCAAGTTTTGACTCATTAGACGTTGCGGGTTATACTGAGATGTTTTTTCAGGAGGGGCTTTTGGCAAAATACATTCCCGGATTTGTTTTGATCTTCTTTTTCTGCTCTCTGCAGGCTGACATGTTCAGGATAAGAATTGAAAAGGATGATGAATATCTTAAACATCTTGCCGGTATGCTTGATGTCGCAGGTGCCGGAAAAACTTCTGACGGCACAATAGAGCTCATGGTCAATGCCGTGGAAAGTGACATTGAACTGCTCGGAGAGTTCGGAGTTGTTGATGAAATCGTTGAAAACATTGAAATAACACCTGATTATTATGACCTTGACCAGATATATGAGAGAGTGGACGGACTTGAGAAGTCTTCGGGCGGCAGAGCACAGGTATTTGTAATAGGGCGGTCGATCGAGGACCGTGAGATAAAGGCGGTCAGGATATCAAAAAATAACAGTGACGCAGATCTTCCCGAGATACTTCTTGCCGGAACACATCATGCAAGGGAATGGATATCGTACGAAGTTCCCCTTTCAATAGCCGAGTTTATTGTTGAAAATATGGACTCCAACCCATATGTGTCTGATATTCTTGAGAGATCTGTAATATGGCTGGTCCCTGTTCTGAATCCTGACGGCTATGTTTATTCCCGTGATCAGGAAAGATACTGGAGATATAACAGAAGGATCAATCCCGACATGACTGTCGGCGTAGACCTTAACCGAAATTATGATTCTTCATGGATGCAGGTGGAATATGTTCACGGCACAGGTCCTTTCAGTGAACCTGAAACTGTTGCGATAAGGGATCTGATGAAAAACAGTTTTGAAAAACCTTTTGAGAACGGCATAAAGTCGCTTGACGGGCTTATAACATACCATTCATACGGTCAGATGATACTCTACCCGCCGGGGTCGACAAATGATCCTGCGGAAAAAAGTGAATATTATAATGAGCTTGCTTCCAAAATGGCGGAGCTGACATTTTCAGAATGCGGAAGTGTCTACCTCGTAATGCAGACTTCAGGTCTTTATTTCACTTTCGGAGAGATGACAGAATGGTTCATGAACAGTTTTGACGGAAAACCGTCTTTCACGATAGAGCTGCGGCCTCACATGAACGGCGTGAATGACTTTGTTCTCCCGGCAGGCCAGATAATGGACACTGTGAAAGAGAATATAACTCCCGCCATGTATCTAATCGAGCACATAATAACCGGGAAAACCGCAATAAATATGGATAATGACGGCAACGGAAAGAACGATGTCATAGAAAACACCCGGTACGATTACAAATGTGACAGGTCCGACCTTGAACTTCCCGATTTTGAAAACAATTCAGAGCCGGATGACAGTTTTGAGGAGCCAGATGACGATCTTGGCAGTGATAAAGATAAAAATGATGAAATGCCGGATGCTTTTTTTGACGGAGATCCCAGTTCGGGCGGCGGCGGATGCTCTTTTATTTCAGGGGATTGATATGGGTTTTAAGTCTCAGTTGAAAGGTTTTCAGAAAAATTTCTGGATCGTTAATGTGATGGAAATGTTCGAAAGGCTTGCTTTTTTCGCTGTCAGGGCTGTGCTTCCGCTCTGGATGGTGGCTACGGCCGACAAGCAGGGTCTGGGGCTTTCATTCACGGAAAAAGGGCTAATTTTCATGGTCTGGGCGGCCTGTCAGACACTGATACCGATGTTCAGCGGCTCGTTCACAGACAATTTCGGATATAAGAGAAGTCTTTACACCGCTTTTACGCTCAATATCACGGGATATGTCCTGATGGCTAACGCGACAGGTTTCTGGACAATGATGGTTGCAGGGGTAACTGTCGGGACCGGAACAGCTATTTTCAAACCGCCGGTGCAGGGCACGGTGGCATCGTCTGTCAACGAGGGGAACAGTTCACTCGGTTTCGGAATATTCTACTGGGTCGTCAATATCGGTAATTTCATGGCGCCTCTTCTTGCAAGCGCACTGAGGGGAAGCGAGTCTGCAGGATACACATGGCATCTGGTTTTTTACGCGGCGGCGGTTGCAACGGCGCTGAACTTCATTCCGGCAATATTTTTCTATAAGGAACCCGCCCGCAAAACTTCAAGATCGGCAAAAAAGGCTTTTGGAGATACTTTGACCGCTCTCAAGGACCTTGATTTCATGATGTTCCTGATGATATTCAGCGGATTCTGGCTGATGTTCATGCAGATGTGGGACCTTTTTCCCAATTTCATCGACCAGTGGGTGGACAGCCGCAAACTTGCGGAATTCCTGCCTGCTTTCATGACAGATAACGGAAGTGTGAAAGCTGAGCAGATCATCAATATAAACGCTCTGTGCATAATACTTTTCATGGTGCCGTGGAGCATGGTGACAGGAAAATTCGCGAGACTTGCCGCTATAACAGCCGGTATACTTATCACGACTTTCGCATTTCTCGGTGCCGGGCTTTTTATGGCGGGAACGGTGACAGTTCTGTGCATCGTTCTTTTCAGTTTCGGTGAAATGACATGTTCCCCTAAATTCAGTGAATACATCGGGGTCAATGCCCCTGCTGACAAAAAAGCTCTTTACATGGGTCTGGGCAACATACCTTTCGCTGTGGGGTGGATAGCCGGGAACGCACTTTCCGGACCTCTTTACGATCTTTATGCAAACAAGACCCTGATCACAAAACAGTATCTGCTTGAAGTTAAAAAAGTGCCAGTTGAGACCCTTCAGCAGGTTGTAAGCAGTTATATTGCGGAAAATCCTCATAGACTGCTGCCTGAAACACTTGAAAAAATGAATGTGAACACCTTTGATTTCTTTCCGTATTTCCAGCAGACAATGGGTGTGGATCATTATGAGGCGAACAGGATCCTCTGGGAGGCTTATCATCCCTGGAAGATATGGATCGTGATATCGATGTTCGGGTTCATAACCATTCTTATGATGTTAAGGTTCAGTCTGAAAAAAAAGAGACAGTCTACCGGTTCCTGACGCAGATAGTATATATTCCGTTAATGTTTTCCTCTTTTTGTAATTCAGGCTTGAGTATTCCGTATTTGAACTCCACTACCCAGGCATTTTCTATGGTGTTTGCGTTCGTTGTCGAGGTCCAGTAGAAATCGCTTCCCATGCCGGGGAATGTGGTTTGCTGTTCGGGTTCGTTCTCATATGTCGCAAGGGAATGAAGTTCGTTCACATCAGGCAGTCTCCAGTCGGTCTTCTGGGCAAAAGTAAGACTTTCGCAATAATTTACTGCATCTTTCCAGAGCCTTGTAGAATAATCGGTGACTTTCTGCCATTCAAGTCCGGTCAGTCTGTCTTCGACCATGGTGTCAGTCCCTGAATATATTTCGTTCCACCGGTTGAATTTAAGTTCCGTGTCGTAAGTGTGGTCTGAGCTTACACAGGTAGCATAATTCTGCCCTGTATCGCTGTCGTCGGTATAGAACTGACTTTTACCTGAAAAATCAACATAGTAGTAATTTTCGTAACCGAGTTTAGTCAGTGTCCAGTATTTTCCTTTTTTTATATGCGGAAAATAGAAACCGTCTGTCATCGGCTGGTTCACGGCGTCAAAATTGACAATGGATACAAGTTCATGCAGATACGGAAGTCTCCAGTTGAATTTTCCGCCGGCTCCACTGTTGTTAAGCGCCTGACAGAAAGTTCCTGCATCGCTGAAACTGACAAGGTTGTCGGTCGTGGTCTTGCTCCAAAGAAGGTCTGTAACTGTGTCGTGTACAAAGTATGTTCCGCTTAAATTGACATTTTCAAAAGTGCGTTCATTGAATGGCGGATATGATCCGTCCTGCCCGAAGCCTGATTCTGAAGGTTCCGGACAGTCTATGTGTCCGGTATCACTGAAACACCTTGTCTGCTGGGTGGGAACTACTTTCCAGCAGAGCTCGCCGAAATTGCAAGTCTCTTTTTCCACAGTGTCTGAATCGTCCGATTCGTCTGACTGGTCCGACTCGTCTGAATCGTCTGAATCGTTCGACTGGTCTGACTGGTCCGACTGGTCTGACTCTTCCGACTGATCAGAATCTTCAACTCCCTCGGAACACACATTCTGGATGCAGATCAGTGCACCTTCGCAAAGTCCGTTCTCAAAACAAGGTTCACCGTAGCCTCCGAGGTCCTTCAACTTGAAAGCGTCACATCCTGACAGCAGAAATAAAACAATAAAAAAAAGAAAGTATTTCATGTCACCATCTCCAGCTGAAAGAGATCGCTGCTCCGCCGGGAAGAGGTGTAACAGCCGTTTTTACAGGCGTGTCCATTACGAGGTCTGTTATAAGAAGGGCCATTCCCGCTGCAAGAGCCGCTCCTCCGACTGAATAGGAGATTATCGAAGTGTATTTCCAGGCATTGTAATCCGAAGTGTCACCTTCCGTCGCGCCTTTTTCGTAACGGTCTTTTTCAATTCCTGTGCGCCACTGGGCGATCCCGCCGAAAATTATCAGCGCTCCTCCTCCGGCAAGAAGTCCGATCCCGCTTTTACCAAGGACCGTAAGCTTTTTCAAAGGTCTTTTCTCTTCAGATGATACAGCCGGAGCTTTACTGCTTTTCTGTTTTTTAAAAAGTTCGCTTACTGCCGAAGGAACTGTTTCGATAAGAAGGTTGACATCGCCTTTTATCCTGTTTTCATACCGTGATATCACTTCTACTTTTCTTACATTCAGCCTCTGCAGGGTGAGGATCCAGTAATCTCCCATTTTAGATATTGTGCCTGTAACCGATTCAGGAGCGCCGAGTGCGGCACCGATCTCAGCAACACAAGCCGTATCTTCAGCTCCGCATGACATTTTCATCTCTTCTCCGACAATGAGAGCCTTCATTTCATTCTCGCCGACGGTCTTCCTGCCGGATATTCTGCCTACTTCGGCGGTCACTATGCCGCTAATGGTATCAGCTTCTTTATCTGAAACGCCTGTTTTCGGTTCAATGCGCCATACTACTATCGAATCATTTTCCTGAGACTGAGCAAAAAAAGTGAAAGGAAAAGAACCGATGACAAAAATTGTTAAGAACACTGAAAAACTTAAACGCATATCCTGTATCTCCAAATTAATATCATCTAAATATAGCAGAGAGCTTTGTGAAAATCAAAACAGGTCATTAAGCTAACAGCCCGAGCGGATTGGAGAAAAAAGACCGACATATCCTAATAGATCTTAAAATAATCCTAACACACTGTTTTATTTGAAATTTTTCTAAATCTGTGGTATGAATGTTGCTATTGTTATTCGATAAAAATTGTTTTTTTGGGGGAAAAAAATGTTAAAGCAGTGGTTAACAATTGTAATTCTGGTTTTTCTGATCTCGTGCGGAAACGATGTTTCCGACAGATGTCAAGTTCAAGACATAGGTAACACATTATTCTCAGAACATGGGTAACACCATTTTAATTACACCTTTAGAATGAACTCTCCGTTCACACTTATTGTTCCGATGATAAGATCGCAAAACCATATTTTGATCAAACCCTCGGAGTCTTTTTCAATTCCGACATCTATTCCGCTGAAAACAGTGCTGATGTATACACAATTACCATCAAGGAGTATACATCCGTTTTTATTAACGGTATCTGTCTTGAATTCTGACGGATATACTGCGAGGTCAATTCCGTCCGGTCTTCTTTTCGATCTACGGTATATTTCTCCCGGCACTTTCATCCCGATCGCTTCGTTCGGTCTGATGTAATTGTATTCCCGTCTCCATTTTTCCAGTCTCACCGTTTCCGTTTCAAAATCCTCAGAAGGTTCAGATTCTATTTCAATGGCTATATCTCTGTGAAATCTTTCGTGACTTCCGTTTTCTTCAGGATGTCCAGGTCTTATTCTTTCATGCTCAATGCCCAGCGTTCTCCACCATGCACTTAATTTGCTGAAACCCACAGGACTGCGAACAGAGGCGAAAGGAATCCCGTTGTCACTTCTTATTTTATCAGGCAGGCCGTAACGGGAGAATATTTCACTGAAAACTTTCTCAACCTCTGATGTTCCCTTCTTCTTCATAGGTTTCACACACAGAACATAACGGCTGTAAAGGTCTCTTATTGTAAGTGGTTCACATATTTCACCGTTCTTCAACCTCCACCAGCCCTTGAAATCAACCGTCCAGATAGAATTGCAACCATCAGGTTTTGAGATCACTTTCTCTCTCGGAACCGATTTCTTCCTCCCTCTCCCTTTCGACTCCGATAATGCCAGTCTTTTCAATATTCTCGCTATGCTTGAAACCCCGGGAGTTGATTTTATCCCTCTGCTGCGATGCAAAATCTCCTTTATTTTTTTCGGACCCCACGAAGGATGCTGACTACGGATCTCAACTATTTCCATTACTGCCTCTCCGCTTATCTCATTCCTTAAGGTCAACGGACGTTTAGACTGCTCAATAAGCCCGGATAATCCTTCTTTAATATACCGGTTCAGCCACTTGTACCCAGTCTTCCGGCTTACATGAAAATGACGGCAGAGCTCACTCCTGTTCATTCCTTCTTCTTTCGCCAGCATAACAAATTCCATCCTGATATGCTCCAGATCAATGTTCTTCCAACTCATCTAATCCTCCAAGACTGTTACCTATGTCTTGAGAATTATATGTTACCAGTCTATTGAATCCATACCCATCCTGTGCCATGGGTCATGATGATGCCGCATTTGCATCCAATGAATCTGATAAAAGCGATACAGGTTCAAACAATGACAATTATGATCCCGGTGATGCAGGTAACAGCGGGGACACAGGCAACACTGGAAATACAGCAGATACCGGGGATACTGCAGACACCGCAGACACTGGCAATACCGGTGACTCAACAGTTTCAGATGAAAATGGTTCAGAGACAAGTGACGATGATCCGGGCACGCAGGAACAGCCCGATAATATAGGAGAGTTGGTTGAAAATCAGTTCGTCGAAACAGCTGTGGAGAACACCTCTACTTTCTCAATTGATGTGGATACGGCTTCTTATTCGCTGGTAAGAAATTATATCATGAACTATCACCAGATGCCTCCTGTAGACAATGTCAGGATAGAGGAGATGGTCAATTATTTCGATTATGAATATCCCAAGCCTGATGAAGATAAGCCTTTTTCCGTGACAATGGAGATGGCGAGATCCCCGTGGAGAGATGACGCATATCTTGTGATGTTCGGACTGAAAGGAAAGGAGATAGATCCGGAAAGTGTTCCCTCAAGCAACCTTGTGTTCCTGATAGATGTTTCAGGTTCAATGTCCGACTACAACAAACTGCCGTTAATTAAAGAAGCTTTTAAAAAGCTTGTCGGGAATATCTCTGAAAAGGACACAATATCCATAGTAACATATGCCGGAAGTGCCGGGGTTCTTCTGGATTCAGTATCAGGTGATCAGAAAGACAAAATAAACAGTGCGATAGACGGACTTCAGTCAGGAGGTTCCACTGCCGGTGCACAGGGAATAATCACAGCATACGAACTTGCTGAAAAGAACTTCAACGGTGACGGCAACAACAGGGTCATACTTGCAACAGACGGTGATTTCAATGTGGGACCTTCGAGTGATGCTGAGATGGAGTCATTGATAGTTGAAAACAGGGATAAAGGCATATTCCTGACGGTGCTCGGGTTCGGAATGGGCAATTTCCAGGACAGCAAAATGGAAACTCTCGCCGATAAAGGCAATGGCAATTATTTTTATATAGATACCGAAAAAGAGGCGGAGAAAGTGTTTGTGCAGGATCTTTTCGGGAACATGTTCACAATTGCCAAGGATGTTAAACTGCAGGTGGTCTTCAATCCTGACAGGATACTTAAGTACAGATTGATAGGATATGAGAACAGGGTCATGCCCAATCAGGATTTCAATGATGACACAAAGGATGCCGGAGAGATCGGTTCCGGGCACAGAGTAACTGCATTCTACGAGGTAGTTACAGCTGATAACGGAACAGAGGAAGGTCTTGACGGCGAAAGTGAAGTCGAATTCGGAGAAGATGACTATCTTATTCTGAGAATGAGATACAAGGAACCGGATGAGGATATCAGTAAATATATGGATGTTTACATGGATGGTTCAAGTTTAAAGGATGAAATGTCACAGAATATGGGTTTTGCATCTTCAGTCGTTGAGTTCGGAATGATAATAAGAGATTCGCAGTTCAAAGAAGGTTCTTCATATGATTCGGCTCTGACAAGAGCGTCAGATAATATAGGTGACGATATTTACGGTTTCAGAAAGGAATTTCTTGAGATCATCAAAAAAGCAAAAGAGATCGATCAGTGATTATTTAGCAACCGTTTTTTCCGCTTTTGAAACAGATTCTTTCAATCCCGCAAGATTTTTTCTCAGGATCCTTTTTGATTCTTCCCACATGGATGCGTCGGAATTTTTAGTTTCTTCGATATTGCTTTTTACCAGGTCCAGTTCTTCTTTCAAAGCGGCCTCACTGCTCTGTCCGGCCATTTTGGTTATTTTTTCCTGTAATCCGGCCAGTTCACCGTTGATCTCTTTCAGGAAATCTTCCTTCTGCTCAAATGTGTAATCAGCTGAAGCGGTTTCTTTTGCTTCACGGTCCTTTTTTTCCTGATTAAGCTTTGCAATAAGTTCTTCCTGACGAAGCTGAGATGCCGATTTTCCGTTTGCATCACAGCCTGTTAAGCACGAAAGAATGAAAAGGACAGCGGAAAGAAAAATAATACTTCTAAAAAACATGATACCCTCCCTAGGATTGATAATAAAAGCCTGTTTGGTTTTATAACCTTGGATAAAGTATAAATTTTTAAAGATATGATGTCAAGCAAAGTAAAACATTTTGTTTGATTTTCTGCTATGCGGCGGTCTTAAAACCTTTTTTCATCCATTTGGCGGAAAGTAAAAGAGCGACAGGGCTGATCATGGCGATAAGCCCGTAAATGAACCACATTGTTTCGGTGTTCATCTGAGCCGGAGGTGTATCTGCCGGACAGTAGTTCATCAGGAACCAGCCTGAATAAATTGCTGTGACGACTTTTGTCAAAAACCACGGGAACTGTCCTATTCCCATGTATATTCCTGTCATTCCTTTCGGTGCTATATCAGCGACCCACTGCAGGAATCTCGGCTGCCATATCGCTTCACCGATCGTCATTATTACAAGATACGCCATCAGCGTTCCCATGTTCGGACCCAGTGCAAGGATGAAAGTGGGCGATGCCATGACAAATGTACCGATTATCATCATTTTATATGTATCTTTTGTTGCTGTGAACGCCGCTACCATCGGAGTCAGAATGAAAATAAGTATGGGGTTGAGATTTACGAAAAATTCAAAGTTGTCACCCACGAAACCTTCAAAAGCTCTGCTTGTGTACTGGGGAAGTGTAAGCCAGTTGTGAGCAAAAAGGGTCTGAACAGGGATGAGTATGAAAATGAAGAACATGAACCTGGCATCTTTCAGAGGGAAGTTCTTCAGATAGAACTTCATCTTTTCGATCACTGTCATTTCGGGCTGTTCCTCTTCTTTGACCGGCTCTTCATTCTTGACAGGTTCGTCCTCTTTTGCTTTTGCCACGGCATCATCGTATGCTTTTTTAGTTATGAAAATTGCAACAACGGCTATGCCGATCACAGTGAGAACTGTATAGACCCAGAAAACTCCGTCTATCCCGTAACTTTTTCTTACCGGCGGCGATATGAGCCCGGGAAGAAATCCGCCGAGGTTCATCAAAGCGTAAAGCATGGCATATCCCATTGCGGAAGTTCTGCTGTTAGTGAGCATTTTAACTCCTGCATAGGCCGCAGGCTGATATATTCCGTAACCGATCATTATGCCTAAAATGCCGAGCATGGAAACGATGTGCGCTCCGCCCCAGAGCCCTGTCGAGCCCAGAGACGGGGACATTGTCAGCACCATCCTCCCGAAGAACATGAATACGAGTGATATGAGAAGCGCTTTCCGAAGACCTATCCAGTCAACGGTGGCTCCCAGAAACAGCATCGCAATGGTTATTCCCGCAGTCTGGAATCCCACCATCCTTCCTGCATCGATGTCATCAAGTTTGATGAATTCATTGAAGAAAATGCCCAGAAGTCCGACAAATCCGAAATATACAAGCCCTTCGATCACATAAGAGATATTAAGTCCCAGAAGCGGTCTTGATGTCTTTCCCAGATCTATGAAAGGCTGAACAAGTTCTCGGAACATCGAACTTTTTTCCTGCTGATTTCCAGTTTCCATTTATCACCTCAAATTAAATTAACAGACCGGCACATTTTAGATATTTTTCAGAAAAAAGCACTTTATCGAAAGAACTTGATAAAAAGATCCAGTGAAATGATGTAAGTTGCAAACAATTTGCAAAACACAGATTTGGATATATCATTTCCGGTCTGTATTTCTTATCTTGGGAGGGATGGAAATGATCGTAGTAACAGGTGCAACAGGCCATGTCGGCAACACGCTGGTAAGAGAGCTCAACAAAAGGGGCATAAAGCCGAGGATAGTCATTCATGAACCTACTGCCGTGATGGAAGCGGTCAGGGGGCTCGATTATGAAGAGTTCAAAGGTGATACGACAGATGCTGATTCATTGAACAGGGCGTTCAAAGGTGCTGATATCGTCTATAACTGCGCCGCGTGGATCTCAATAACGCCGGGAATGTACGAAAAGCTCAGAAGGGTCAATGTGGACGGTGTCGTCAATGTTCTTAACGCATGCAAACTGAACAAAGTGAAAAGACTTGTGCATGTAAGTTCCATCGAAGCGCTGGGCGATCCTGGAGAAGGGGTTGTCGCTACCGAGGAGATGGGTTTCAATCCTGACAGGGCGATGCTCGAGTACGGTGTCACAAAGGCCGAAGCGTCACTTCTTGTTCAGGAAGAGGCTAAAAAAGGGCTTGATGTCGTGACTGTATGTCCTGTCGGCATAATCGGTCCTTACGATTTCAGACCGTGTCAGATGGGCACGATGATAATGGATTTCAAAAAAGGGAAACTTCCTGCATATCCTGGTTACGGCGGATTTGACTGGGTCGATGTCAGAGATGTGGCGCAGGGGATACTTCTTGCCGGCGAAAAGGGAAAAAAAGGTGAGTTCTACATTCTCACAGGCGGTCACACCACAAACAGGGAGATGATGCAGATACTTGAAAAGGTCACCGGTTCAAAAATGCCGAAAGTCGCTCTTCCATACTGGCTTATGTCAACAGCCGGTTTCTTTGCCGAGTTCTATTATAAATGGACCGGTAAAGAAGCTGTCATCACAAGAGACAGTGCAAGGATACTCAAAAGCGATCTGCGCGCGTCTTCCGAAAAGGCGAAAAAAGAGATCGGGTTCGATCCGAGACCTGTCGAGCAGACATTCAGGGACCATTACGACTGGCTTATGGAAAATAAGAGCAGATAGAACTTTATTTCAGGTCCCGTTCAGGATACAATCAGTCTTCAAAACCATTTTGAGGTGACATAATGTTCATTTATCAGAAAGTTATTGAAAACCCCGGAGCGTATTCGTTTGAGATAACGAAACTAGGTGTGCCTGCTCTCCTTTCTCCTGTGAAAGGCAGGGAGTTCGTTTCAGATGATGAGCTGATAGCTTTTTCAAGTCAGGTGAAGAACATAGAGCGGCTTTTTCATTTAGGCACTTTCCCTGCCTTCCAGAAGGCGGGGCCACGCGAAAAGATATTCCACGATCCGGCATGGACCAAGGCGGCGATAGTCACTTGCGGCGGATTGTGTCCGGGCCTTAATGATGTGATAAAAGGGCTTGTGAAGATACTGGCGCTCGATTACGGCGTGGGGACTATTTACGGCATCCGTTACGGTTATCAGGGTCTTTCTCCGAAATACCGCCACGAGCCGTTTCTTCTGACTCCTGAGATGGTTGACGGGATCCATGAGCTGGGAGGCACCATTCTCGGTTCTTCACGCGGCAATCAGGATGTGAGCGAAATGGTGGAGACTCTGATCCGCCATGATATCAACATTCTTTTCTGCATCGGTGGTGACGGCACGCTGAAAGGGGCGCGGGATATTGCTGTCGAAGCAATGAAGCGGAATCAGAAAATAAGTGTGATCGGCATTCCCAAGACAATTGATAACGATCTCGCTTTTGTGGAGAAAACTTTCGGTTATGAGACGGCCGTGTATCAGACTTTTGACATCATAACTTGTGCCCATAATGAGGCGGAAGGTGCATATAACGGCATTTCGATAGTGAAGCTGATGGGGCGTGATTCGGGTTTCATCGCGGCGGCGGCGACCCTTGCCAATTCTGTCGCTGATTTCTGTCTGGTCCCTGAGATCGATTTCGATATTGACGGCGATCACGGGCTTTATGCCGCTCTGAACCGGGCTCTTGATAAAAACCGTCATGCGGTGATAGTTGTCGCGGAAGGTGCGGGACAGAAATTCTTCAAAGAGCGTTCTGAAACAAAGGATGCATCGGGCAATGTGCTCCATTCCGACATCGGCATCTACCTCAAAGATGAGCTTAACAGACGGTTCAAGGCTGAAAAGAAGGAGTTCTCCATCAAGTATTTCGACCCGTCATACCTCATCAGAAGTGTCGCCGCGCAGGGCACTGATGCGATATTCTGCCACATGCTCGCCGAGAACGCAGTCCATGCCGCAATGGCAGGGAAGACCAACTGCCTGATAGGACACTGGAACAACTTCTTCACACATGTACCGATACCCCTTGCCACAATCGAACGCCGCAAGATCTACCCCGAAGAAGCACTCTGGAAAGGAGTCGTCTCCGCAACCCGCCAGAACGATTATTTCGGGTATTGAAATTTGGAAAATATTTATCGATTCAATAGAATGGCATGAATTTATAACTCGTTGAGGAGTTTTTATATGAACAGGGTTTTAATTCTTGCATCACTTTTCTTTTTAGTATTGATGGTTGTTTCATGTGGTACTGACACTGGAACTGGTAATGGCGATGGTGATACGGGCAACACAGGTACTGATGAAGATACCGGAAACACTGGAAACACTGGAAACACTGGAAACACTGGAAACACTGGAGATACGGGAAATACGGGAAATACGGGAAATACAGGCGACACCGGCGATAATTTTCCAAATGAACATGATGGCTTAAACTGGTCTGATGCTTCAAGTAATAAAATGACTTGGGATGATGCAAGAAGCTATTGTCAGAATCTGGGCGGTCGTCTCCCGACAATTTCAGAACTTCGGACACTTATCCAAAACTGTCCAGGAGCTGAAACAGGTGGCGAATGCGGAGTGACGGATAGTTGTCTGTCATGGCAGGATTGTAGGAATGATGCCTGCGACGGATGTGAATATGATGACTCCGGCAAATATTCGGTATTTGGAGGATACGCTTACTGGTTCTGGTCATCTTCGGAACGATCAGATGATGAAAGTGGTGTCTGGCATGTGGGTTTTCAAGGTGGCAATGTGTATAGTGCCTACAAGTACGACCACGGCTATGTCCGCTGTGTGCGTTGATGTCACTTCGTTGGCGGCGGAGCCACAGTGATGGGTGATGGGTGACGAGTGATGAGTGAAAAAAAAGGGGTGCAAAAATGAATAAAGCACTGATTTCATTAATGATGGTTTTGTTGTTTGTGATGATTTCCTGCGGTGGGGATGATACAGAAGATACTGCGAATAACTTCCCAAATGAGCATGACGGCTTGAACTGGTCGGATGCTGCAAGCAGTGAGATGACTTGGGATGAAGCAATAAATTATTGTGAAACCCTTGGCGGCAGACTGCCTACAATCTCAGAACTTAGAACACTTATTCAGGATTGTCCTTCAACTGAAACCGGCGGTGAATGTGGAGTTACTGATGAATGCTTGTCATGGGAAAATTGCTGGAATGATTCATGTGACGGATGTGAATCTGACGAGACTAATCCCGTCAAATATTCAGTTTTCGGAGATACGAATTGGTTCTGGTCGTCTTCGGAGCGGTCAAATTATACAGGTTTAGCATGGTATGTGTATTTCCCCACTGGCCTTGTGTACGAATACAGCAAGCTCAACCACACCAAGGTGCGTTGCGTCAGGTAAATTTGCCAAAGAGAATTTTGTGCAGATCTGTTGAGCAGGATCTATTTATACGCTCTGATGGCGTCGCCGAGTCTTTTTGCTATCAATATTAAATGAATGAAAGAAAAGACTACTAATAAGATTCCAGTTTTCTGATCGAACGGTTTTCTGTCAGCAGTTTCATCTGATGAATTGCAATTTTATTTAACCTTGAGAGTCTCTCAGGCTGGGCAACCCCTTCTTCAATAAAGTGAGCGTTAAGATTTTCAAGGTTTGAAAGACAGACAAGCTGTGATATTTCGGCATAATCTCGGATGTTTCCTGTTTTATCGGGATTTTTTTCACGCCACTCTTTAGCGGTCATTCCAAAAAGTGCCATATTAAGAACATCGGCTTCTGTGGCGTAAATAACATTCACCTGCTTTTTTGTAAGCTCATCTGGAATAAGGTTTTCTCTGATAGCATCTGTGTGGATGCGATAATTTATTTTTGCAAGATTGCGCTTTATGTCCCAGCCGAGCTGTTTCAGTTCTTCTTCTTTTAATCGCTGAAATTCTTTTATAATATACAATTTAAATTCCGCAGAGATCCATGAAGCAAATTCAAAAGCAATATCCTTGTGAGCATAAGTTCCGCCATATCTTCCTGCTTGTGATGTTATTCCGATAGCATTTGTTTTGCTTATCCAGACTTTGCTTGAAAGAATAAAGCCATTGGAACCCGACTCATTTTTAATGTTACCGAATTCAGTAACATTAAAATCAGGGTTGTGCATTTTTTCCCAGAATCCCATGAATTCAATTGTGTACTTGGTACTTAACCAGTGAGAAATGACAAGTCCGGTAGCTTCAGAATTCTTGTGTTTTGCAATATCCGTTAATGAAATGTAATCTTCATTGTTCTGAACAATAATTGCTATCTCTTTGCCTTGAACATCCATTTTTGAACTTTTCAATTGCTCCTCCTTCTTTAATTATTCTACGAGCCCGTGAAGATTTTATTTTGGAGAACTTGAAAGTCAAGCTAACTGCTTGAATTTACTATGGCAAATTCGCTAAAGAGAATTTTTTGTGGAACTGTTGTGATGCTGGAATCTATTTATATGCTCTGATGGCGTCGGCAAGTCTTTTTACACCTTCAACGATGTAGTCGTCGTCGCAGAATGAGAAGTTGATCCTCATTGTGTTCTTTCCGCTTCCGTCACAGTGGAACACCTGTCCGATGACGAATGCGACATTGTTGTCGACCGCTGTCATGAAAAGTTTCTGTGCATCCATGTGTTCAGGAAGATAGACGAAAAGGAACAGTCCGCCTTCGGGATCTGTCCATTTCACACCTTCCGGCATATATTTCTTGAAGCTTTCCATCATTATTTTCTTCTTGTGTCCGTAGAGCTTGATGGTGGCTTTAAGGTTCTTCTCGAAATATCCTTTCTCCATGTATCTTGCGGCTATTCTCTGAACGAAAGCTGGCGTGCAGAGGTCGACAGACTGTTTCGCCGTGACGAACTTGTCAATGATGTCGGGATGGGCGATTATCCAGCCGATCCTGAAACCGGGAACAAATATCTTTGAGAAAGTGCCGAGTGTTATTGTGATCCCTTTTGTGTCGAGCTGATAGATCGTGGGCTGAGCCGTTCCTTCAAAACGGAGTTCCCTGTACGGGCTGTCCTCGACAATGAGAATTTCATATTTGTGCGCTATCTCGATGATCTCTTTCCTTCTGAATTCAGGCATGGTCCCGCCTGCCGGGTTCTGGAAATCGGGAATGATATATATGAATTTAGGTTTCTGTCCCGCCTTGACGAGCTCAACGATCTTTTCTTCAAGCAGTTTCGAGCTCATGCCGTGCTCATCTGAGCAAATTCCCACAAGGTCAGCGCCGTATGCAGTGAAAGCCTGAATGCCGCCGAGATAGCTCGGAAGCTCGACGATCACCTTGTCACCTTCATTTACGAAAACCCTGCCGAGGAAATCAAGCGCCTGCTGGCTTGAAGTCGTGATCACAAGATTGCCCTTGTTTATCGGAAGTCCCATAGCCACATATCTTTTCACAAGCTGTTCCCTGAGAAGGTCGTCACCTTCCGTCGTTCCGTACTGAAGAGCGATCGAAGCCTCTTTTTCAAGAACTTCCTTTGAAATTTCGACAAGTTCTGCTGACGGGAATGTGCATGGAGCGGGAAGTCCCCCTGCGAAAGAGATGAGCCCCGGTTTGTTGGTGAGCTTCAGAAGTTCCCTGATCGCCGATTTTTTCATCCTTCCGGACATTTTAGAGAAAGAATCTTGTAAATTTGAATACATATATCCCTCCATTTTGTTTAAAAATAGCAACACCTGTTGTTATTAAAACTTACTACTAATCATAAAGCAAGGAAAAAAAATAAAAAAATGATAAAAATGAAAATACCTATATACTTAATAGGAAACTTGTCGGGAGAGGAGCTATGAGCAGTTTTTTCAAGGTAAAACCAGTGATTGGTTACAAAGCAGGATATCCGGTAAAAGGATTTTTCAAAAAGTCCATCGTGAAGTTCACTCACTTGAAACTGTTTTCCATTCTGGTCATCGGACTGATCTTTTTCATTTCAGTCCCCGGATGCGGTGAACAGGTTGTGAAGACTGACGGAGTGCCTGAACCCGATTTCGATGTCGTGAACGATACGGACCCAACTGATAATGAAACTACTGATATTGAGGTGACAGACGGCACTGTGCCTGATGAAACGGCCGGAGACAGCGACATTCCTCAGAACGATTATGAACCGGGTGATTTCGACCAGATAGACGGCGGCGCAGTGCCAGAGTGCATGAGCGATGAAGAGTGCGCTGAAGGTTATTACTGCGACATGACATCGTACACCTGTGTTGAAAAACTGAGCGGTGACGCCGTGCCTGAATGTCTTACCGATGAAGATTGTGATGAAGGATATTCCTGTGATCTTACAACATATACTTGTGTTGAAAAGCTTTCCGGAGACCCTATTCCCGATCAGGAAGTCTCTGACAGCGAGCCGGATGATGAAATTATCGTCCCCGATGAAACGGAAGTTCCCGATGAAGAGCTCGGCGGAATAGCTCCTCCTGAGATCAGGAAATAAAATGAACAGTTTTTCAGTAAGACCGGTCAGGAATTACAAAGCCGGGTATCCGGTAAAAGGTTTTTTTAGAAGATCATCGGTCAAAGTGATGAATCTCAGGCTTTTTTCATTTCTAATAATCGGATTTTTATTTTTCATTGCTGTTCCGGGCTGTTTTGATACGACTGAAAAGCTGACAGGTGATGCTGTTGAAGATATTGATATAACTGATACAGATACAGAAAAAAAAGATGCGGATCAGCTGCTTGGGCTTCCCGATGCAGAAGAGTATCCGGATGAATCTGATACCGATGATTATGACAGCGATATAACTGATGCCGAAATATCCGATCCTGATGAGTTAGGCGGAGTGCCGCAACCTGAATGCTTAATAGATGAAGACTGCGATGAAGGTTATTATTGTGATTCTGATTCCAATACCTGTGTCATTGAGACGCTGGAAGGAGTTGATGAATTTGAAATAATTATTGACGAAGAAGTTGATGAAGAAACTGATGCAGATGCTGTTCCTGACTAAAAAACATCAAAATTTCAAGTAAGGAAAATAACATGGATATGATCCTTTTCATGACACGGGAATGCACCTTGAAGTGTCAGTACTGCTATGTCGAGCACAAGTCTGATTCTTTCATGACAAAAGAGACGGCGTTCAAAGCCGCAGACCTTTTTATTAAAGAGAACAGTGAAAAAGCGAAGTTCAGCTTTTTCGGCGGTGAGCCGCTGCTTCAATTCGAGCTCATAAAGGAGATAACCGGCTATGTGACAGGAAAAGCGGCGGAAAAAGGTTTCGAACCGCTCCTTTCGATTGCCACCAACGGAACTCTGATAAACGATGAAGTGCTCAATTTCCTTGAGAAATATAAATTCAGAGTTGAGCTTTCGCTTGACGGTGACGAACTGAGCCACAATCTGAACAGGCCGATGCGCAGCGGAGGGAATTCCTATAAAAGCGTTGTGAAAAACATTCCGGCGCTTCAGAAAAGGGCGGGACATCTTGCCGTTGTCGGAGTCATTTCTCCCCAGACCGTTGATAACATTGCGCATAATGCAAAGCATGTGATGGATGATCTTAAAGTGAAAAGCTATCTTATGGTCGCCGATTATACTGCACCGTGGACCGAAGCAGACCTTTCGAAAGTTCTCGACCAGTTCCTCGACCTTGAGGAATGGTACATGAAAAAGAGCAGGGAAGGTGATAATTTCTATTTCTCGGCTTTTGATGCTCATATCGCTGCTCACATAAAAGGGGGTTTCAAGCCCGGTGATTTCTGTGATGTCGGAAGAAAGATATGTGCAGTAGGAGAAGACGGCAGAATATTTCCATGTGTCAGATTTGCAGGAAAACCTGAAAAAGCGGCAAATTATGTGCTCGGCCATGTAGATACGGGTTTCAACTGGAGAAAATGTTCTGAAATATCTGCCGAGAACCTTAAACCGAGAACGCAGTGCAGTGAATGTTCGCTTGACGGAAGATGCATCACTTACTGCCCGTGCCTCAACTGGGATACCACAGGCTCGATGTCGAAGATACCCGGAATACTCTGTGCCTACGAAAGCATGATAGTCCCCATCGCAGACCGTATCGCAAGGACGCTCTTCAAGGAAAAGAACAGATCTTTTATGAAAAAACATTACTGAATACTTTCAATTTTTTTCTTGACACCCCGTAGTTAATTTAATACAACCTGAATTGAAGTTTGCCGGAACATATAAATGAATAAAAAATCACAGGAAACTTGTTTTCCCGTTTTTGGTAATATGATTTTTACAAGACAAGACAAGACAAGACAAGACAAGACAAGACAAGACAAGACAAGACCGATTCTTTAGTTTTTCAATACAGTCACAATATTTCAAGAGTTTATACAGAACAGGTTTATCATTTTTTGAAGGAGATTTGAAATGAAGAGGGGATTGATTTTTGTTTTTATTATTATTTCTGTTTTTTTTATTTTCCCAAGTGGCTTCTACCCTGATCCCGATGAAGAGGATTTCTTTACAGATACAGGTGCGGACGGTACAGGTTACAATCTTGTTACTAAAATAAGAAAGGATGTTCTTGAAGGTGTTTTTATAAATGCGATGCAGGAAGAAATGGATACGATCAGTGTCGGAGAAATACAGCTGCCGGATTTCACGATAAATGGGCAGACGCTGGCATTAAAAATCAACGATATGAAAGTTAAAATCGGAGTTGATTATTTAATGTTTGACAGAGATGGCGGAGAGAATTCATTTAATATCGGCTTTCATATTTCGGAAGTATCGGGGCTTGATGTAACCAATTCATTTTTAATGATTCTTCCCTCAACTTATGCTAATGAAGAGAAAAAAGAGATATTGAAAACATATTTTCTTAATTATTTTAAGAATTTTGGAACAGTTAATGTTACTGCTGAAATAAAAACGAAATACATGTATAACGGTGTTTCCCGTTTGGATGGACTTGAAGTAAAAAAAGTTATGATAAATGGGTGGAGTTTTGATGAGGAGGGAGTTCTTTCTTCAAATGGAATGCCGGGAATTGAAACTTATGACGAAAATATCTATCTGTTTCCGAAAATAGGAAAAAAGCTTGCTGAGAAAATATTTTCAAAAATAGAAGAAAACGAACAGCTCGCTGAATTTTTTGGTATAGACTTTGCTTCAGTTAATTGTACTGCTTTACAAAAAAGTGAAATTTGTCAAAGATCGGTATTATATGAGAAATCATGTTTAGATGAAAATGGAGCTTTTGATGAAAAAAGCAGTGAATGCATGGATTATATTAATGAATGCAAACTTCTGCCTGAAACATGTACAGGATACTTTGCAAGATACACATACAAGATTTTGCAGAACAGATCGCTATTATTTAATAATCAGCAGGATGCTTTTTATTCAATAGCGGATCAGGTCAATGTTATCAAATCTAAACAACCGGTGTATCTTAAAATAAAGAATAGTGCCGGGTCGGTATTGAAAAAGGGTTATTTTCTTCAAGATAACAATTTGGAGTATGAAGAAATTACTTCTTCAACCAACATGCTTACGCAGGAAAAACTGGCTCCGATGAATGGCAGCGACCTTATAGAAACAACCATTTCTCAGGGGACTTTAAGGAAAATGCTGGGAATAAAAATCAGACAACTTTTTTCTGAAATGGAAGAGACGAAAGACTTGAATATTGAAGAAGGTCCTTATTTTCACATTGTCCACCATGAATGGGCAGATGAACTTACAGGTGAGACTGTTGATGGCAATCTGGGCAGAGTGAGAATAAGGCTGGGCGGTGAAATGTATGGAGTCAGTTTCGAAGCCACGGCTTCTATGTATATAAATGCGGTTATTGAAGAATCGGAAAAAGACGGAAAGATTACAAGAAAACTGAATTTTCAAGTTGTTGACAAGGAAATCAGCGATATAGATGTCGAATATGCCTGGTTCTGGAAATTACTGGCTTTTTTTGTCGGGGATGTTGTGTCAAATGCTGTTGCTCCTACAGATCACCTGCTGTCCGGGTTGATTTCGGAAACAGTAATTCAAAATATTGTTTCAGGTGTAGCAATATCATTCGGAATGGATTTGCTTGAAGGCAATACCGGAGACATGAACAATCTGGATGGTGTCGACCTCGATTTTTTATCAACCGAGTTGCTTGATAACGCTTTCGGGAAAGGATATGAGTATGAATACAACTCTTATTTCAGAAGGATAATTAACGGTAACGAAAAGAATTCAGGACTGGTCGTCGCAATAGCTTTTAGTAATAACAATGATGCACTACTAAAAGAAAAGAAAAAATATATAAACACATTTTACTATGATGATGACTCAGATGGGATAAAAAACATAATGGATAACTGCAAAAATGTTTATAACCCGTATCAGACGGACGAAGACGGTGACGGTGTGGGCAGTGCATGTGACGGTGGTCCGAGAAACGGGATCATTCTGATTCCTGTAAAAGATAAAAATGCTCCTTTGAGTTCACCTGTTCATGATACAGACGGTGATGGCGTTGCAAATCTTGTTGATAACTGTGCCGATGAATATAATCCGTTTGTTGAAACAAATTCTTCCAGCGAGCTTATTTCAGGAATATGCAGCGGTGCGACGATTCAGGAGAATTATAATTTTGTGAGTTGCATAGATCCGGTGGATGGAGGAGCTGTTTTTAATCCTGTAGTTAACAAATCTGTCTATGCTGAAACCGGCAGCTGTTTTAATGGTTCGATTTATTACTGGCAGCCGGATGCCGATCTTGACGGTATAGGTGATAAATGCGACCGGAAGGACGGTTTGACGGTCATGGGAAACAGAGTCCCAGATTTAATGGCAGGATATTATTCCCTTGATATGGCGGCAGGGCTTAAAGATTTTCAGAACGGCCGGAAAACATGCTCAGGGTTCCAGAACAGCATTTGCCAGATTCCTGTAATAAAAAACAGATATGTTGATGTTTCAGTGAAGATGAATACTGTGCCGTTAAATGTTGATCCTGATCCGGAGAGTAACAAAGAACTCCTGACTCAGAAATTCTGCTGGGTGGATACACTCAGAATAGGATTCTGGGGAGATGACGGATTCTGCACTACGACAGAAGGTGACGGTCTACGGGTTATCACGCCTGAAAAGAAATATCTTCCGGTTTACGGCTACAGTCACGGAAGCGATCCTGCCCCTGCTGATGCATCAGGTAGTCCAAACTGGAAAGATCCGTACTGGAAAGATGATGGAGTTAAAACACAGAAATGCAAAGAGGGCTGCGTTTTCACATGGGACTGGCGGGAGAATCTGGAAAGTGAATACTATGATTTATATGATTATTATGTCGTTTCTGTTGATGAAAAGGGTGAAGAAGGTTCAAAGGACAGTTTTATTTCCTATGTTTTCTCAAGCGGAGTTCAGTCAGGTACCGATCAGGAATATATGACAGGTGAAGGGGCTTCCAAGAAAATAAACCCGCTTCATTTCAAAAACAGCAGAACTTATGCAAGATCCAAAAGAGACACATTCGGAGGAACAGACATCAGTTATTACAGAGGTATAAATCTGGAATTGCATCCTTTTTATTTCGGCTGGTCTGATATAGGTTCATATCTTGAAAAATACGGAATAAGTCCGTGGTGGTGGATGACAGGTCCCGGAATGCCTTTTGAATATGAAAACATAGATATATACAGATACAGAGACGGTGCGGTTTCACTGATTGATAAAAATATTTCGGCTGCCGGTACTGCCGGGACAATAGAATCAGTTTATGTCGGCAAGGATAATATAACCGGAATTTTTAATCTCAATGATAATGCGAATACTAAAGTGCTCATGACAACAAGGGATAAAGATTCATCTTGGAATGTGGGAGCGATTGTTGAAATGCCGAGAATGTCCGGAACGGTAAACAAAGTTTTGGAACTTGTTCCGGGTCAGCAGTTCCTTATGATGGATGAAACTGCTGTTTATAAATTTGATAGCTTTTATGGAACAGACGACATCAACCAGCCCATGATGAGAATATGTAATTACAGAATTCAGGCTGAAGAAATCGCCAGACTTCCTTTTGACGGTGCTTTTGGAGAAATAGTTAAGCTGGATGGTAGAGTTCTGATAATCAATAAGAACGCATCCTCTGTTGAACTGTATGAACTGGATTCAGTTAACGGAATGGTTGTTCCTCTCAGTTATGACAATGCTCCTTCAGGCAGGGGACACATGAACCTTGAAGTGATAGACAGTACACTTTATCTTGCAGGCGGAGCAATGATAAATGGAACTCAGATTCTTCCTTTGAGTGATGTTTACAGATTCTCATTTGAAAACGGATGGGAAACAGTAACAAGAGATACAGGATTGAATCTTATGGGTGCTGTAATTGCAAAAGAAGGTGACAGTCTCAAAATATATTCGAGACCGTTTTCAAACACAGGAAAGATAAATGTCGCAGTGATCGATGAAAATAGCGGAGTTACTGAAATACAGTCCGAAATAGTTGAAGGCGGTGCTGTTATTGAAGAAAAGTACTGTATTGACGATAGCGGTATAAATGTTTATCCCGGAATTGAAACACAGCATATCTGCCAAAAGATAGACAGCGAAAATTATGAATATTCGGGCTATACATTTCTTGACTACAAAATGTCTCTTGCGGGTTACGAAAACAATCTTTATATCGGCGGACTTACAGGCGTGAGAAGAATGGAAATCAGAAACGACGGAAGCCTGAAAATGAAAGAACTTGTGCTCGCTGGACACATCACAAGCCTTGCTGTTTCAGATGACAGGTTGTTCGGTGCTGCGGTTGATTCAATAAAAGTCTTTAAACTCGAAAGTGACGGATCAGTGAAGTTCGACCGTTCAGTCAAGGCATCGGGCTGCAAGGATGTCCGGATAAGGGGCAATCTTCTTTTTGCAGGAATGGAGGGAAAAGTCGCTGTTTATGATATTTCCAACAGAGGCATGGTTCTTATAAAAAATATTCCTGTCGATAACAATGTCGAAGATCTGGAAATATCAAACGGCTATCTTTATGTTTATCATGAAAAGGGTTTCTGGTTCTGGAAGAAGAATGCTTTGACAAAATTTGATATAAGGAACATCAATACACCTGTAAAAACCGGAAATAAAAGCATGGAGTGTTCGGATGCCGAAATGATGAGCGATGAAAGCCATGTGTATCTCGGTTGTGAAAACGGACAGTTCAGAATTAATAAAGAAACTCCCGGCTTGTCAGTTGAAACGGTTAAAGGAAAAAAGAACTATTTCCGTGACAGTTATGTCAATGACAGTATAATTTACACGGTTCACAGCGGAAGACTGTTCATGAGCAGATAAGAGGAACGGAAATGAAGTTTTTATATTTAATTTTGGCTGTTTCTTTAATGCCGCTGCTCTCCTGTACTTCGTGTAACGGGAACAGTCAGACCCATGATTATGACGATTTATCCGATTCACTGGATTATGATAACACGGATACAGACTTGTCTGATGATTTATCCGACGACCCGTCCGACGAAGCCTTGACGGATTCGGAAACTTCTGACACAGACAGTGATGAATGTCTTCCTGCAAATATTGATGCGGGATATCCGTATTACCGCAATGACGGGACAATTCATTTCTGCCGAACATGTGACAAACCTACGGAAAATGATCCTGACTGTATCGCAAATCTGTGGGTTGACGGTAATAAAAAGTTGTATGCAGAGCATCCTGATAAAGATTGTCTAGGCTATCCGTGCATGATGGATGGTTTGACACCGTTTTATTCCGGTGAAAGGGAGGGTTATTATCTTGATAAATGTGACATGATGATAAATGCGAATAATCCCAAAGGCTGGCAGACAGGGATGGTTACATTCAAGCATTATAACCTTTCGGAGGGGAAAGTGGGTTTTGTAATGAACCATGTTTTGACGACTGATCTTACAACACCTGTTTTTAAAGCAGTGGAATTTGATATTGAAAAGAGATCTTACCAGTTTGTCAGACCCGGAACTGCGAATGACACACTTACTTATGATAAAGGAGCTTTTTTTAACACAGTTTCGGATAGAGGATTAAAAGAAGATAATGCCAGCTCAATGCAGTACCTCGTATATTCAGACAGTTCAGGGAAGATGAAGGTTGTATATAATAAGCCGGTGTATTTCATAGTCTATAACCCCAGTATAAGTGACAAGTGGGTATTTGTGAATATCAGAGAAGTTGACGGTGGCCCATCAGAAATGAAGTATGCAAAGATCGGAGAATGGAAATGGAGAAGTCTCGGCAACGGGATCGGCTATCATCCGCAGATAGTCGGAGACAAGCTTGCATTATATGTTGATTCATTTGACGGGTATATCTGTGATTTATCAAAGAATCCCGAGAAACTTGAGTCATGTCTTAAGGTAAACAGGGATGGAGAAGAGATAAGATATCCTAAAATGGATGAAGAGAATCAGAATGTTGTCTATTACAGCCCTGTTAATATGCCGGATAGAATAATAAGGAAAGACCTTTCAAAGACTCCGGCAGAATATACAGAAATTAAATTTGACGGCTTATTGGAAACACGGTTCGCTATTGTAATTAACAAAGTCAATGACAAGATAGTGCTGTATTCAGACATATCACTTCCCGATTCTGAATCAGATATGCGTGAAAACCGGCTGTGTTATTACCGGACAGACCTGAAGAAAAGTTTCTGTTCACTTGCAACGCCGCATGAAGAAGGAAAAATGGAATACCGTCAGGCATATGGGGAATACGAAGGACACTGGCTTGTGTGGCAGGATTCAGTAGGTCCATTGATGAAAGTGAGAGACATGGAGTGTTACTGTGATTATCATCCAGAACTGTGCCCGTTTGATGATTACACACCTCAGCCTGAGAATCCCAAAGATGTTAAAACAGGAAAAAGACCAAGTGAAATACTGAATAAATGAAAAAAGTAGTCTTGTGTCTATTCGTTTTTCTGCTCTCCTGCACATCATGTAACACTGGTCAGAACCATCATTCTGACCACGATTCTCAGGATGAACAGGATTTTGACCAGAATTTCCAAGATGAACAGGATGAAGACAAGGATTCAAGTGAAGACAAAGACATTCAACCGGATGAGGATTCAGATCATGATACTGTTGTGAAAAGTGATTATGATTATCCTGAGGGGAATGACAACGATCCCGATTGTCCGAACCTGAAAATGGCAGGTTTTCCAAATTATGATAATGAAGGAAAGATCACATTCTGCCGCAAATGCGATCTTCCGGCACCGGCGAATGATCAGCAATGCATCCGTAATCTCTGGGAAATGAACAACAGATTAATAATGGAAAGATTTCCTGAATATTATTGTTATCCGCTTCCTTGTGATGTAACTGAAAAGGCAATTAAGAATGATTCCACTATTCTTGGTAAATGTGATTTTGATGCTGAATCAAAAATATACCATGGTTCTACAGCCATATTCAAACAGGGAGACATATGGGAAGGGAAAGTTGGAATGTATGCTTCAGCCGGCAAGAACATTGACGGAAAATACATAGTTAAAGGCAGTCTTCTGTATGAAATAGCAACCGGGAAATACACAATGGTCGCCTACTCATCTGAGAAGCTGGCATATAAACACGACAGATTCATATTTCTTGCTGGCAACACTTATGATGGTAAGGCATATATTCTTTCGGCACTAAAAGTTGAAAACGGTTGGAAATATGAAGTTGCATATCAGGATAATGTATATAGATCGAATTTCCTTTATCCACCGGCAGTGGGAAAGAACTATGCTATTATAAATATTGAAAATGTTGATGGGAATGGGTCGAAAGAAATTCTGTATGCTTCAGTAAAAGACTGGAAATGGACAAAGCTCGGGGAGGGAACCATAATCTATCCGCAGATAAACGAAGATATTGCTTTTTTCGGATTCAATAAGAGTGTCTGGGCTTGTGATCTTACAAAATCACCAGCGGATATTGAAACAGGATGTAAAAGGATAAACAGGGAAAATGAAATAGCCTCGGCTCCATTTCCGAAAAAAGGAAATAGCAGTCTCGTTGCATATATCGGAGGAGATGGACTGTATAAATTCACGATTGCTGATATTTCAAAGAATCCTGTAGAATATAAGGATTTAAATATCCAGCCGCAATCACCTGACCTTATCTCATATACATCAGGGCAATGGGACGGTGACATAGTAGCTTTCTCTGAACTTTATCAGTTCTCAGAAGTTGATGTAGATTATCGAATGTGTTATTACTCAATCAGTAAAAACAAAAAAGTGTGTTTCCCGAATCCAAGTCCATCTGGAAATCCGATGGGATACATATTCGGAGGAGTTGAAGGGAAATACATCACATACCAGCCGACGGGAGCGGTAATACTCAAAGATATGGAATGTTATTGCAAAGAATACCCCGATCAGTGTCTTTATGATGAGTATATGCCTGATGAAACAGGCGACGATGATTCAATCCCGGATAGTGATGTTCCGGTTTATATCTATTGAAATATCTCAAATTGACTTGCTTAAGTTTGTCTATAAAATCTTTGTGTGATCATTTTTTGGAGACAGTGATGAAATATTTGAATTTCCTTGCAGGAGTTGTGTTTGCAGTTTTTTTCTTTGCAACAGGATGTAGTGACGGATCAAGTGATCTCACTATAAAAAATTCACAGGGATTGTCTGCCGGTATTCCTCAGATAGCACGGCAGTCAGAAGCCTTTTCGAATTTCATGGAAGCAAGGAATGCCGGAAAGGTTTCTATCAGCAATCCGAGATTCGGTTTTATTCCTTCACCGGTCGATAACAGCCATCTGCTGAAACAGAGGATATTGAACACTTCTTCAGATATCGAACTTAAGAATGCATCTGACCCGGCATACGATCTGAGAACATATAACAGGGTCACTTCGGTAAAGAACCAGGGCGGTTGCGGAGCGTGCTGGACATTCGGAGCGATGGCATCTGCCGAGTCTTCTTTCATGCCGGGAGAAACTAATGATTTTTCAGAGAACAACATGAAGAACCTGCACGGTTTTGACTGGGGTCCATGTGCCGGCGGGAATTTTGACATGGCCGCTGCTTATTTCATGAGATGGAACGGTCCTGTCAATGAGGTTGATGATCCCTACGGGGAAAGTGATCCGACTTCTCCATCACTTGCGGCCGTTAAGCATGTGAAAAACTATCTGAGCGTCTCCAGCGCTTCGACATTGTCAATAAAAGAGGCGCTTGTTGATTACGGTGTTGTCTATGCCGATTTTTACTACGATGACGCATTTTTTAACAGTTCGACAAATGCTTATTATTACACCGGATCTGAAAATGTTAATCACGCTATTGCCATAGTCGGATGGGATGATAATTACAGTAAAGCTAATTTCAATACGACTCCGGCAAATAACGGCGCATGGATAATCAAGAACAGCTGGGGAACGGGCTGGGGGAACAGCGGATATTTCTACATTTCCTATGAAGATTCAAAGATAAATAACGACTGCTATGTTTATGAAACTACTGGCATAACATACGACAATCTCTATTCATATGACCCTTTCGGAAGAACTGGTTATGTAGGTTACGGTGTTGATACGGCATGGATCGCAAATGTTTTCACTGCAACGGGTGATCAGGTTCTAAAAGCTGTGAGCTTCTATGCGAATTCCCACAATACGGAATACACGGTAAGGATATATACAGGACCGACGACCGATCCAGTGACAGGCGGAACCTTGAAGACTACGAAATCGGGAACTCTGAGCCATGCAGGATATAACACGATAGTTCTTGATACTCCGGTTACAATATCGTCAGGGGCAAAGTTCTCAGTTGTTATAAAAGTGAGAACCCCGGGTTTTACCAATCCGGTACCGCTTGAAATGCCGGTAGGAGGTTATGCAAGCGGTGTTACAGCAAATTCAGGAACAAGTTATATAGCGTCAGATTCTTCGGGAAATCCTGCAGGCTGGACAGATGTTCCGGGCTGGAATGCAAATACAAATGTCAATATCAAGGCTTATACAGATGATTCGACTGCTGTCGTTGCACTTGTGATCAACGAGATAGATTATGATCAGGTCGGCACCGATACAGCTGAATTTATTGAGCTTTATAATGCCGGTGATGATATAGCCGATCTTTCAACTTATTCTGTTCAACTGATTAATGGTAACGGAGGCGGAGCGGCACCTTATGCACCTTCACCAATATCTCTTCCTGCGGTTGCTCTAGCCAGTGGAGATTATTTTGTAATTTGCGGAAATACGACAAAAACAGTTAATTGTGATCTGGATGTAACCCCTGACACAGATCTTATTCAGAACGGAGGCCCTGATGCTGTAGCACTTTATAAAGGTGTGGTGCTTACAGATACAGTTTCTTATGAGGGATCTACAGTAGGTGTTTATACTGAAACGACAGGTATTGTAGGAGCAGATACTGGTTCAGTTTATGCACAAGGCATTTCAAGATATCCTGACGGGACTGACACAAACAACAATAATGCCGATTTTTCTTTAAGGTGTGTCTCGCCCGGTGCTGTAAACATTGCAAAGAGCAGTGACTGTCTGTGCGGCAACGGTGTGGTGGATGCTGCTGCCGGTGAACAGTGCGAACCGTCTCAGGGTTCATGCTGTACTTCCTCGTGCAAGTTTGCAACTTCAGACATAGTTTGCAATGTTTCAACAGGTCAGTGTGATGCTGAAGAGAAGTGTACCGGTGCAAGTGCTGTCTGTCCTGCTGATGTTCCTGCCGCAAATGGAACGGACTGTGACCTGGATTCAAACCTTTGTACTCAGGATAAATGTCAGTCCGGCTCATGCAATGCCGGTCTAATGTTGGTATGCAATGACAGCAAGTCTTGTACAGATGATACCTGCAATCCTGCGACCGGTGCATGTCAGTATGTCAATGATGATACCAATTCGTGCAGTGATGGTAATGCTTGTACTCAGACAGACGCATGTGTTTCAGGAGTATGTAATGGAACTAACCCTGTAACATGTGTTGCAATGGACCAGTGCCATGATGCCGGAACATGTGATTCGGGTACCGGAGTTTGCAGTAATCCTGCAAAAATTGACAACGCGCCTTGTGACCTTGATTCAAATCTTTGCACTCAGGATAAATGTCAGTCCGGTGTATGCAATGCCGGTCTAATGTTGGTATGCAATGACAGCAAGTCTTGTACAGATGATACCTGCAATCCGTCAACCGGAGCATGTCAGTATGTCAATGATAATTCAAATTCATGTACGGATGGCAATGGCTGTACTGTGGGTGACAGCTGTAATTCAGGTTTATGTGTGAGCGGTGCGGCCGCTAACTGTGATCAGAACTGTACAAACAATGAACCGGGTTATATTTGTACCTGCGGTTCAGGCTATACGCTCAATGTCGATGGACACACCTGCGATGACATCAATGAGTGTGATCTTAATACTGATAACTGCGACACAAACGCAACCTGTGCTAATACTGCAGGCTCATTTACTTGTACTTGTAATACTGGTTATACCGGCACTGGCACGACATGCAGTGACATTGATGAATGCGATCTTAATACTGATAACTGTGATGTAAATGCAACATGTGCAAATATTGCAGGCTCATTTACTTGCACATGCAACAGTGGTTATACCGGCACTGGCACGACATGCAGTGATATCGACGAATGTGACTTGAACACAGACAATTGCGACACAAATGCAACCTGTGCTAATATTGCAGGCTCTTTCACTTGCACCTGTAATACTGGTTATACCGGCACTGGCACGACATGTGACGACATCAATGAGTGTGACACAGCAAATGGCGGATGTGCACAGAACTGCAACAACACCGCCGGTTCGTACAACTGTTCATGTGATGCAGGTTACACATTGAATGTCGATGGTAAAGCCTGTGACGACATTGACGAATGCGATCTTAACACCGACAATTGCGACACAAACGCAACCTGTGCAAATATTGCAGGATCGTTCACTTGTACATGTAACACTGGCTACACAGGTTCCGGCACAACCTGTGATGACATCAATGAATGCAATACAGCGAACGGCGGATGTGCACAGAACTGCAACAACACTGCAGGTTCGTACAGCTGTTCATGCGATGCAGGTTACACGCTTAACGGTGACGGCAAAGCATGTGATGATATCAACGAATGTGATACAGCGAATGGCGGTTGTGCACAGAACTGCAACAACACTGCAGGTTCATACAACTGTTCATGTGATGCAGGATACACACTTAACGGTGACGGCAAAGCATGTGATGACATTGACGAATGTGACTTGAATACAGACAACTGTGACACAAATGCGACTTGTGCTAATACAGCAGGCAGTTTCACTTGTTCCTGCAACTTCGGTTACGACGGAGACGGAGTGACATGCAGTGATATCGATGAGTGCGGTGAAGGAACGGACAGCTGCGACGCCAATGCCGCATGTTCAAACACAGCCGGAGGCTATGACTGCACCTGCAATAGCGGATATTCAGGTTCCGGCACAACATGCAGTGATATCGATGAGTGTGATCTGAATACAGATAATTGTGATGCCAATGCAACCTGTGCAAACACTGTAGGATCGTTCACTTGTTCCTGTAACTTCGGTTACGACGGAGACGGAGTGACATGCAGTGATGTGGATGAGTGTGATGAAGGAACGGACGGCTGCGATGCAAACGCAGCATGCAGCAACACCGAGCCTGGCTATGACTGTACCTGCAATAGCGGATACGAAGGTGACGGCTACACATGCAGTGATGTAGATGAATGCGATCTTAATACCGACAATTGTGATCAGAACTGTGCAAACACCGCGGGCGGATTCACCTGCAGCTGTGAAATAGGATATGAATTGAATGTCGACGGACACACCTGTGATGATATTGCTGAATGCGGTAACGGAACAGTCGAACCTGGCGAAGAGTGCGAAACATCGGAAGGTACATGCTGTACATCTGAATGTAAACTTGCTGCAGCTGACACAGTATGCCGCGCCGGAGTTGAGCTTTGTGAAGAGGATGCAAAATGTGACGGAATATCCGGCACATGTCCTGAAAATGCTCCCAAAGCCGAAAACACTCCATGCAGAACATCTGCCGGAGAGTGCGATGTAGATGACTTCTGCAACGGAACTGACATAACATGTTCTGACGAATTCCAGCCTGATGAAACGGATTGCACAGGCGATGGTTACAGCTGGACGACATATAAGTGTATGTCCGGAATATGCGAATCTACAGGCGAGACATCGGGAACCTGTACAGCGGCGATAGAGATCTCTTCCTACCCGTATGAGAACATCAACACGACGGAAGGCAGGCCTGACCACATTACATCGTATGGAACAGGGTGTGATGAAATAAAAGATTCTTCCAGTGATGTTGTCTACAGCCTTGTTGTAAAAGGCGGCAACGCATACAGGATCAAAGTTGACGGAGCTGACGATTTTGCAGTCGCGGTTCTGGGTGCATGTGCTGATGAAGAAACATGCATAGACGCTGTTGACGGAAATGACGGCGGAACGGAAGAGACGGAGTTCACAGCTTCTTCAGACAGTACGCTCGTCCTTGTTGTTGAATCAATATCAGGCGGCGGCGGATATACTCTCACGGTCGAAGAGATCCCGGCGGAAGAACCCGATGATGGAGACACGGCGGCGGATGATGATGCTGATACCGGAAATACAGGTGATACCGGCGATACCGGAAATACCGGAGATACTGGAAATACGGGTGACACGGCAGATACAGGCGACACAGGTTCCGATCCTGATTCTGTTATCGACGAAGATACAGGTGATACACAGCCAGACATTGATGAAGTTGCTGATGAGGATACCGGAGACACAGGAAATACAGGAAATACCGGAACCGATGAAGATTCAGGCGATACCGGAAATACAGGAAATACGGCAGTTGATGAAGATACCGGTGATACAGGTGACACAGGAGATACGGCGGCTGATGATGATTCAATGACCTCTGATGCGGACGGAACAGATGATGATGAAGTCACGGATGAAAATCCGATATCTACACTGGGCGGCGGCGGATGCGGTTGTGCAGTTGTCCTTTAAAAATTGGAGAGAATAAAATGAAAAGATTCATTGCGTTCCTGATCGTTATTTGTGTGCTTTTTCCATTCTTTGTCCTGTCGGCAGATGAAGACATAACTAATTCCGCTGACAAGGAAAGGGCATACGGTTTCAAGCTCATGATGGGCGGCCGTTATGACGACATGAGGATGTGTGTGGCGACTCCTGCCGGTGTGAAGGGCGGACCTGTGGGTGACATCAAGCTTTTCATGAAGTTCAGAATGTCGCTTGACTGGTCTATGACCGTGACGATACCGGTTTTCAGGCCGATCCTGTTCGGTGCCGGTTTCAAGATGCTCCAGTATGAATCAGATGTAGCGATGGAATATAAAGTCAAAATATCGGATAAGACCGGTTTCGTGACAGGTCCCGGTATCGGACTTAGCTATCATTATGGTCCTGATTACAATTCAGAAAGATCAGGTGACGGCAGGACGGACAGTTTTTTTGCTCTGGGCCCGATGGTCTCTTATTACAATGCGTTCGATTTCACATGGCCTAAACATTATGCCACAAGAATAGGTCTCCAGCTTTTTCATGTCTCACTTTTCAGAGCTGACGGCAATTTCGATTACGGAATGGTCTGGGGCGGAGCGCTTGAACTGGGGATGTATTTCTGATGTCAGAGTTTTACAATTTCAAAGCAACTACACTGCAGGGAAAAGAGATCTCAATGGAGCAGTACCGCGGGAAGGTCGTCCTGATCGTGAACACTGCAAGCAAGTGCGGATTCACTCCGCAGTTCGAAGGCCTTGAAAAGCTTTATGAAAAGTACAAAGATAAAGGATTTGAAATACTAGGATTTCCTTGCAACCAGTTTGCAAATCAGGAGCCGGGAACTGCAAGCGACATAATCAACGGCTGCATGATAAATTACGGTGTCACATTCCAGATGTTCGAAAAGATCAAAGTTAACGGCATGTTCGCTCATCCGCTTTACAAATATCTCAAAAAAGAGCTTCCCGGAATGATCGGAGAGATGATAAAGTGGAATTTCACAAAATTTCTTATTGATAGAACCGGAAAACCGGTAAAAAGATTCGCTCCCGCGACAACTCCTGAGAAAATTGAAGAAGATATTTTGGAATTAGTATAGATTTCAGCAGTTTTTTTGAGGTTTTGAATGAAAAGCATTGTATTTACAGTATTTTCCTGTTTAGCGGGATTGTTTTTATCCAGTTGCGTAAATTCCCGGACAGGTGAGCAGCTGCCGGATAGTGATGCGGATTTTTATGTTGATGAAGAAACAATTAATGATGCGGAAATAATTGATTTAGTATGCAGTTCCAAGGAAATAGAAATAGAAATTCAGGATCCAATTAAAACTGAAAGTACTGGTGTTGTGTTTTTCTCTGGCAAAAGTGAAGATTTCTTTATACTTGATAAGACCGAACAAACCTGGACAGTTTTTCATTATTCGGAGTCTATGGAGGTTCTTTCACAATTTTCAGTCGATAATCCGTTAATGGAGATCGATCATATTTCTCATAAAATCCTGAATGTTGAGGATGATTCAATAATTATTTACTTTGAAAATAAAAAATATGAGAAATGGCTGAGTTCGATCAAAAAAGCAAAGAAAACGGATCTACAGATATACACAGGTGAGGTTGCTTTTAACAATGCATTGGTCGAGGTTTATGACACTAACGCAGGCGAAATCAGTTTTTATGATGAGAACCTTGAATTGCAAAACACAGTTATTTATGAAAAACCGGAAGAAAACTCTTACGGAATAGCCAGGTATTGTAATGAGAAGGTATATCTGTTTTTTGCTGTTGAAAATAGTATATATGGATATGTGATTGAAAACGATAATACAGCCAATTATTTTAAGGGAGAAGAAATCAGTGTGGAATTCAACATTAAATTCGATTTATTCAAATGTTATGAGGATGAAGCGGTCGCAGTAATTAATGTTGAAAAAACCTACTTTGAATCATATCGTGTAGACAATGAATCCCATATTTTCCGATTCAAATCAGACGGTTCTTTTCAAACAACTGCCGATGTTCCAGAAGTTATTATAGATATAGTACCATCTGATGATTTAAGCGTAAATATTGTTTATCAGAGTTCCAAAAATATGTTTGTCAGGTCTTTTGATCTCAGTGATGATTCCAATTCCAAAGACATCTCATCTTTATCGTTTTTGCATTATATCAACGGGGCACAGTCTTTTATAAACGGTTCAGGACATTTTTTTCTGATAGATCTTGCGATCTATCCTTATATAGTGATTTTTGAAAATGACGGCAGGCTGATTTCAGAGAACGCTCTTTATTTATATAGAAAAGACAAGTTAGAAACAGGCGGATTTTTTTATGATAAAGACAATGAACAGCTTTTTATAAACGGTAGCATCACATATTCTTTCGGAGATCAGGAAAATAAGGGGCTATACGATATTTTCACAGGTCGATTGCTTTTTGATGAAGATAGCTATGAAATTAAAATTTCAGGAACAAGCCGGGATGAGTCCGGTAAGGAAATAATTAAAACTGATTCAGGATATGTTGCCGTATATAAAAGCATTCTTCCTGCAGGATCTGAGAACACCTATGAATTGAAACTTTCGTTTCTAAATGAAGATCTTTCCGAGATCATTTCGCATTCTTTTAAGACAAAAAAGGATTTCACCCACTTTATCAAAAAAAATGAAAAGGTTGTTGAATTATGGTTTTTTGACGACAAAACAAGTGTTCACAGATTTGATCAATCCGGAAGTGCCGGGTCAGTTTCATCATGGGAAAAACAGATTTCTTTCAATCAGTTAAACGATATAGTGCTTTCCCCTGATAAAAAAAGCTATGTTGTTTCCTATCATGTACATATTGAAGGTGACTTGCATTGTGATGTTTTTAACTTTCCTGTCCGGTACGATAAATTGTATTTGCTGACATTGCCTGTTGATCCGGTTGATGAGGGTAAGGTTTTTAATTTTGGCGAATATAATTCCTTTGCAAGAAAAGGAGGGACGCTTTTTGACAGTGACGGAACTCTTTATGCCGCTTTCTCCACTGTTGACCCGATGTGGCTGGCGTGCGGAAGTTCTGATGAAAATCCAGAAGCGGGGTTTGATCAGCCTTCGATCGTGTTCGGCTATTTTGATGAAAAAGGTTTGTTTAAAAAAACCACGCAGAAAGATACCGAAAACCTTTGCGATGTATCAGCTCATGAGCAGACAGGCAATGTCTATGTTTTCTGCGATAAATCTTTAGAAATATATTCAAAAACAGGGATTTTATTATCAAAAAGAACTTATGAAAAAAAGAAAAACTGGATAATAAATGAAACTGGAGACCTGTTAAATATTGACATTAATATTTCAGAAGAAAATCAGAAAATTACCTTAGAAGAGTGTTTATAAATTTTGTAATATTCTAAATCACTTTCACAAACACTTTTCTTGATCTGGGTCCGTCGAATTCACAGAAATAGATTCCCTGCCATGTGCCGAGCACCAGCCGTCCTTTTTCAATGATGACTGTCTGAGAGCATCCGAAAAGTGATGATTTAATGTGGCTGTCGCTATTGCCTTCCGAGTGGGCGAACCAGTTCTCGTGCGGTATCAGTCTGTCCATGAACTTTGTCATATCCTTCTGAACATCGGGGTCGGCATTTTCATTGATCGTTACCGCTGCGGTGGTGTGCGGTATGTGTATCACGGCAAGACCGTCTTTTATTCCGCTTTCCGAAACGATCTTTGAGATTTCGCCTGTCATGTCGATCATCTGCGTCCTTGCTGATGTCCTTATTTCAAATTGGAAAAGCATAGGTGGCTCCTTTTAAACCAGTTCTTTTAAAAATGTAACTGCTGGTGCGATCCTGATCCCTTCTTTTGTAATTGAGTCTAACGGATCGGAAAGTGTTATCTGCCAGGCTTTGCATTCAGGGAATTTGTTAATGAAATAAAGCATATGCTTTGAAATGGAAGTATCTTTCAGTTTGCATTCAACACAAAAAATGGGCTTGCCGTTTTCAATAACGACAAAATCGACTTCTCTTTTATCAATGTCTCTGAAATAGCGAAGTTCAACTTCGCGACCGAACGCATCGGCCTGCCAGCTTACCCATTTCAGGAGATGCACAGCAACCATATTTTCAAAACGGAGGCTTTCATCTTTAACAAGAGTCCAGTCATAATGATAATGTTTCTGTTCTTTCTTTACAGCTCTAAGAAGATTGCTTTCAACTGGCGGAATACGGAAAACCGCATAAAGCCGCTCAAGTATTTCAATCCAGTTTGTAACAGCTTTGTGACTCACATTGAGGTCTTCGCGCAGAGAATTTATTGAAAGCGGCGATCCGACAAGTTCCGGAAGTCTGAGCATCATCAGCTCTATTTTCTGTAGTTCGGTCGTATTTTCCAGAGATACAATATCTTCCTGAATAAGTCTTGCCCTGTACTCTCTTGACCACCTTCTTGCTTCGGTCTCAGAACCTGAGAAAAAAGGCTCAGGAAATCCTCCGAGATTAAAAAGGGTAATTAAATCATCATGATTGCTTAACTTTAATTCTGCGACAGAAAGAGGGAACATTCGAAGATAATGGTATCTTCCCTGAAGTGAATCACCGCCATGCCTGTAATAATCAAGACGGGCGCTACCTGTTACAAGGATCTTTCTGGTGTTTCCGAAACGGTCGAATATCCCTTTAAGATACTGACGCCAGTTCTTATATTTATGAAGTTCATCAAAAACGGTCATTTCAGAAACCGGGATCTCGCCTTTCAGTATCATTTCCCTGTGTTCAGCAATGTCCCAGTTAAGATACGCTCCTGATCTGTCAAGCAGAGATTTTGCAAGAGTGGTCTTTCCGACCTGACGAGCTCCTCCGATAAAAACCATCTTCTTTTCGAGGTCTTTTTTAACCTGAGAAACAAGCAATCTTTCAGACATATAAATTGCTCCTAAAATCAGTGAGTTAGTTCATTATACGAGTTTTTTCTACTCAAGGCAAAAAAACTCGCGAGTTTTTTCTACTCAAGGCAAAAAAACTCGTGTCTATGATATTTAATACTTTGCCAGGAACTTGTCAAGTGCCTGAGAGAACTGCTGTTTATGCTTGTTGTTAAGTGATGCGGGTCCGCCTGTGTCAACACCTGATCCACGGAGTTCATCCATGAAATTTCTCATCGACAGCCGAGCTCTGATGTTCTCTTCAGTATAGAACTCTCCGCGCGGATTGAGCGCAAAGCCTTTTTTTTCGACGACTCTTGAAGCAAGCGGAATATCAGCGGTAATTACGAGATCTCCGGCTTCCATGAGCTCGACGATCTTATCATCAGCGACATCGGGACCTCCCGGAACGGTTATCGCACTCACAAATTGAGAGAAGTTGCCCGTTCTAAGCCTGTTCGCGACAAGCACCATGTATATTTTCTTTCTGAACACCGCCCTTGACAGTATATCAAGTATCACGGCAGGACAGGCATCCGCATCGACATATATTTTCATGAAACCTCTCAAAAACAGCTGAACTTTAACACAACGGTTATTAAAGGCAAGAAGCCTCGGAACGCAGTAAAACTTTCAAAAATGCTGAAAAAGTAATAAAAAGACAGAGAGTTTTTATTTTTTAATCAGGGTGACGGCGTTATTATGATAGTTCTTCTGTTTCTGCTAAGCGTTTTAGGCGGCTTTCTTTCGGGCCTGCTCGGTCTGGGAGGAGCGGTTGTCATGATCCCGCTGATGCTGACCATCCCTCCGGTTTTCGGATTAGGGGAACTTTCGATGAAGGCGGTCGCCGGTCTTTCTATGATACAGGTTCTTTTCGCCTCTTTTTCGGGGATGATCGCTCACAGAAAGAACAGGTCGGTACATTTTCCGGCTCTTATCTATATCGGAATTCCGATGGGATTTTCGGCTCTTGCGGGTTCTTACGCCTCTAAATATTTCGAGAACATTGTTCTTATGTATGTTTTTACAGGGATCGTTTCGCTTGCTTTTTTCACATTTTTATTCGACAAAAAGCTTAAAAGTGAGGCTGGTCCTGTTGAAAATATAAGTATAAACAAGGTTCAATGCATAATTGCCGGAGCTGTCACGGGCGCAGTTTCCGGGATGGTCGGTGTCGGCGGGGGTTTCATATTAATGCCTTTCATGACCTATGTTCAGAAGATAGCGCTTAAAATAACGATGGGCACGAGTCTTGGCATTATTTTTATTGGTGCTGTCGCAGGTGCGATCGGCAAGATAGCATCACTTCAGGTCGATCTCATTCTTGTGATCCCTGTGATACTGGGTTCTGTAATTGCCGCCCGGTTCGGGGCGAAAATCAATAAAATGACATCTTCCACGGTTTTAAGGTATATTCTTATGACAGTGATATTTTTCAGCATAGTTCAGATGATATTTAAGATAGCTGAGGTATGAGGTGAAAATGAAGGAAAAAGCTGTACAAAGCCAAAGATGGAAAGGATAAATCCTTGACACTCTACTTCATAAAGTGTATAAACCGATCGAGATTCCACTTTGTGGGGAGCGAAAATGGATAAATCAATTCTTTTTCCGATTATTTTAGAGTGGCAGAGAATAGTTGCCCAAACTGAAGGGATATTCCGTTCATATCAGGCGGAGCTGTTTGAGCTTATGGGTTCAAGACCTATTAAGATCGTTACCGGATTCAGAAGAAGCGGCAAATCATTTCTGGTTCAGAAAACAATTTCGCAACTGATCGCCATGAAAAAGATAGAAAGAAAGAATGTACTCTATCTTAATTTCGAGGATTATCAGCTTGCACAAGTAAACAACGCATCACTACTTGATGAAGTGTTTCAGCTATTTATGAATGAAATCGCTGATGAAGGAAAAAGACTGATAGTTCTTGATGAAATTCAGCTTGTAAAAGACTGGGACAAATTTGTCCGTACAATTTATGAAAAATATCGCAATATCGAAATAATTCTGACCGGTTCCAATTCTGAACTGCTGTCGTCAGAACTCGGTTCAAATCTTGCAGGAAGGTTTGTGGAAATAGAAATTCTGCCGTTTGATTTTAAAGAGTTCGTTCTGATCAGAGGTTTAGAGGTGAAAAACGAAAATGATTATTTTGAAAATATTAATAAGATCAACGCCTTGTTCGGAGAATATCTGAATTTCGGAGGATTGCCGGAACTTGTTTCAATAACGACTGAAAAAGCAAAACAGAGTTATCTTGAAGGAGTGCTTAGTAAAGTTGTTCTGGATGATGTTGTGAATCGTTTTAATGTCAGACAGCCGGCTGTCATTGAGCAGATAATAAAATATCTTTTTATCGGAACTGGAAATATCACCAGTTATGCAAGGCTTTCGGCACATCTAAAAACTGCCGGATATGAAGTGAAAACAGATACTGTGGCAAATTATGTGGATTTTATTATAAAGACTTTTGCGATGTATACGCTTGAAAAACTTGAATATAAGCAGAGTCGGGTTTTCAGCACAATTAAAAAGTTTTATTCAGTTGATACGGGGTTCCCGGCTTTTTATGGCGGGTATTTCCAGATATATTCAAGACTTCTTGAAAATGCAGTGTTTCTAAAGCTTAAAAGAGAAGCGGATCAGATCAATTTCGGACAGAATGAGTCCGGCAAAGAAATAGATTTTATTATAACAGCACGGGATAGATCGGTCATAAATTATCAGGTGGCGACAACATTAAATGAAAACAATAAGGATAGAGAGCTGAGCTCTTTTGTTTCAATTGACAGGTATGTTTCAAACGGAAGACATGTGTTTCTTTCAACAGACACGGATGAAAAAACAATTGAATATTCCGGCATAAAAATAGAGAGGAGGAACATTATTAAATGGCTTCTGGAAATATCATAGAATTAGCAGAGTTTGCAAAACAGTTTAAAAACCCTAATGATATTCAGGTTTTTTTGAACTCAATTCCGTACTCAACCCACAAGATATGCCAGTCGCCGTATTTTGTGATGAAAAGAAAGAGCGCCCACTGTGCGGAAGGGGCATATTTCGCCGCGGCTGTTTTCAAGTTCATGGGGTATGAGCCGCAGGTTGTCGACCTCAGTGCTGAAAATGACGATGATCATGTGATAGCGGTTTTTAAAAAAGATGGTTTGTGGGGTGCTGTCGCGAAGTCGAATACGACGGTGCTCAGGTACCGTGAGCCTGTATACCGGACAATTCGAGAGCTTGTCATGAGCTATTTCGAGATGTATTTCAACACTCTGGGTGATAAATCGCTGACCGGTTATTCACTTCCCGTAAATATGAAAAAATTTGATAAGATCAACTGGATGACGACTGATGAAAACCTTGATGCGCCTATCGGAGACGCTCTCACTGCGGCAAAACATTTTCCGCTTGTTCCTGAAAACATAAGAAAGAAACTGCATAAGGCAGACCCTGATCTGGTCAAAGCGTGTTTCATGACATCAGATCCGGATGGGTTGTTCAAACCATTTAAGAGGTGACATATGAAATGGCTTAAAGCGAAAGTGCTTCCGGTGGCAGTTGCGGCACTGTGGATAGGATTTTCCGAGTTTTTAAGGAATGAATTTCTGCTTAAACGGTTCTGGACGGAGCATTACAAAAGTCTCGGGCTTGATTTTCCCTCTGGACCTGTGAACGGAGCCGTTTGGATGCTCTGGTCTCTCGTCTTTGCAATAGTCATTTCGGTATTCCTCAGGAAATTCACATTCATACAAGCGGCATTTCTCGCATGGATAACAGGATTTGTAATGATGTGGATGGTCATCTACAACCTCGGAGTGCTTCCCGCAGGCATCTTCTACCTTGCGATACCGCTGAGCCTGCTTGAAGCCTTCATCGCCGCACTTATCCTCAGAGAAACGGGAAATTGAAGGAGGAGCCGGAATGAACAGACATTTTAAAGGAATGCTTCTCGGAGCCTGTGCCGGCATCATCGATGTCGTTCCGATGATATTTCAGGACCTGCCGGTCGATGCGGATATTTCCGCGTTTTCAATGTGGGTCATCGTCGGATTTCTTCTGACCGTGACCGACCTGAAAATGGCGGGATATCTGAAAGGACAGACAGTCTCTTTTGCAGTCCTGACCCCTGCCGCGATTCTCATCGGCTGGCAGGAACCGTTCAGCCTCATTCCCATATTCATCATGACCACTGTCCTCGGATCGCTCCTTGGCATCTCAGTCGAAAAGTTCTGTGGAAAGTGATAAACTATTAATCAAAAACACAGTGCCCGCCACAACCGTCTTCATTGGGACTGTAGCAATGTCCGCCGGAAGCAGTGCAGTCAGTCTCAAATTCTTGATAACCACCAGCACATGGATTGATTGGATAGTCGCAATAATAAAGAATATCGCCATCACACCTTGTATAATCTATTGGTTCAACATCACTTAAACTGCAACTCATAAATGCATCACAGTCGTATAGTTCAACAATTCCGTCAGGACACTCGTCGTCACCGCTGTTGCCTGTGTTTCCTGAATCTCCGTCATCGCCACTGTTTCCTGTATCACCAGTATTTCCAGTATCGCCGGTGTTACCAGTATTTCCATCATCGCCACTGTTTCCTGTGTCACCGGTATTTCCGGTATCTCCGGTATCTCCAGTGTTACCCGTGTCACCAGAATTGCCGGTGTTTATTTCTCCACAACTGGAGATAAAAA
>JAKLDO010000002.1 GCA_022703485.1 bacterium | reverse complement strand
GCAGAAACATTGTTTTTGAATATCTTCACGCAGACAACGGGTCACCGATGATAGGATCGACACTGGTGACATTTCTGCAGTCAGTAGATGTTAAAGTTTCCTTCAGCAGGCCCAGAACCAGTAACGATAATCCGTTCATAGAATCTTTCTTCAAAACCATGAAATACACACCGGGATATCCTTTGAGATTCAGGGACATATCTCATGCAAGAGAATGGATGGCAGATTTTGTGAACTGGTATAACACGCAGCATCTTCACTCAGCGATAGGATATGTTACACCGGAACAGATACGATCGGGTAAAGCATCGGAAATATTCGCAAAAAGAAATAAAGTGATGGAACAGGCAAAAATGGAAAACCCGGAATGCTGGGGATCAAGAGAAACTATCAGGTGGGAACCGGTGGATGAAGTGATCTTAAATCCGGAAAACAGGTAATGAAAAATTATTTAACAAAAGGCGACAAAAAGGTTGACACATACCGGTGTCAAAAAGTATGTATTCAAAATTCATGGTATATTTCTTCAGATATTCCGGTGTTTTAATGGATTCTGAAAAGCTTTTGGGAACTTTCCACTTGCTACGCCCGTGATAAAAAACAAAAGGAATGATCGTTCTGAACTTTCTTTTAGCATTATGATCTTCTTCAAACATCAGGTATTGATATTTCAGTAACTGCCAGAGGATTTTTTCATCCATGTAGGATTTGTGCTCAAATAAAAGATAAAGGTCAAAATCTCTTTTTCCGTCAAGTGCTTTAAGTTTAATCACAAGGTCTGAAAGGTGATTTGCAAGAGAATCTTCAACAAAACTTGTCGGTTCAACATAGGCAGAATCGGCATCAATATTTTCAACAATTTCTTGAGGCAAAGCTCCTGAAATGAAATATTTCACATTGGTAATGTTTGAAAAAGTCTTTACAAACAGATTGTTATGGGAATTCTTGACCTCTTTCATGGCCGCTCCTGAAATTTGGAAAAACAAAATTAACGGTCCTGAAAATATAACAGTAGAGTTGAAATGTCAAATATAAATTAGATTTGTCTTGCCGCTAAAGAGTTTTCATGAAAATGGCAGAATTTTCCGCAAGGCTCCGGCGGTTTTTGATGTGCCGGTGCTGATGAGCTCTTTCACACTGCCGCTGAAAAGGAGGTTCCCGCCGTGATCTCCGCAGCCCGGTCCGAGGTCGATGATATGGTCCGCGTTTGAGATCATGCTGAGACGGTGCTCAGCGATGATGACGGTGTGACCCGCCTTTTTAAGGGACTCGAAAAGATCAAGTATGCTGATCAGGTCGTTGTGATGAAGTCCTGTCGAAGGTTCATCAAAAATGAAAACGGTGTTACCGGCTTTAGGACCTTTTGAAAGTTCAACCGCAAGATCTATCCTGTGCATCTCACCAGTTGAAAGTGACGAAGTCCTGCGGTTAAGGGTTATGTGACGAAGACCGCATTGAATAAGAACATCCGCAATACGGCGTATGTCCCTGTCATCTTCAAAGAATGCTGATGCTTCAGTTATGTTCATCGCAAGAACTGCCGCGATGTTAAGCCCTTTGTAAAGATGTCCGAGCGCTTCAGCCGTGAAGCCGGTCCCTTCGCAGTCACTGCACGGAGAAATAGAATCTGCAAGGAAATCCATCGGTATCGTTTCAATTCCCGATCCCTTGCACTGCGGGCACAGACTTTTTGAAAGACTGCTTTTAGGGAACTTCTTTTTAAGCAGCTGTGAAATGCCTGTCACCGTGGAAACTGTCGAAAGCCCGCTCGTTTTATGCGGCACCGCTTCTATCATGCAGACCGCTGTATCTTCAGGCAGACCGGTGACATTCCGGCAGTTGACCGCTTTTTTCTCTTTGATGGTCCTGAAGATCACATCTCTGACAAGTGCCGTCTTTCCGCTTCCCGAGACCCCTGTCACCGCAGTGATGCATCCGGCAGGAATTGAAACATCGATATTTTTAAGGTTCCTCGCGAAAGCGCCGCTAAAAGTAATGAAACGGTCTGTCGCGGTCTCTTTTGGCGATATTTTGAAATTCAGTGCGGTTGCAGTAGGGGTCTGTGTTCTTTTCAACTCACCGGCAGAGCCTTTGAAAATTATTTCACCGCCGTTCATTCCGGCTCCGGGTCCCATTTCTATAACGGTATCGGCATGTTCAATTATGGCAGGCTCATGCTCAACTGCGACCACAGTGTTACCGGATGCCGTTATATCCCGTATTATCCTGATGATGTTTTCACAATCTGAAACATGCTGCCCCCGTGAAGGCTCATCAATGACATAAAGTATGTTGGAAAGCTCTCCTGTGCAGGCTTTAACAAGTTTCAGTCTTTCCCTTTCGCCAAGCGACATCGACTGAGCGGTCCTGTCCATTGAAATGTGACCCAGTCCCAGAGACACCATTCTTTCTGTCAGAGTGAAAAGTTCAGGCAGAAGAATATCAAAAACGCCGTTATCCGGTATCGGTGAAAATGCACTGTGAAGATCAGCAGCGGGAATTGCACATATCTCATCAATTGAATGTCCGAGAACTTTCACCTGAAGAACCTCTTTTTTAAGCCGTTTCCCGTGACATTCAGGACATTCGTTCTTTTTCATCAGAGCTTTAAGGGTCTCTTCATTTTTGTTGCCGATGGAGCGGTGATATTCATCGGTCAGAAGATTGGCAAATCCGCGCCATTTCCCCTTGAATTCGTGGGTCCCTGTGACATTTCCCCTTGCATAATGCCATGAGACGGCAAATTCCCTGTTTTCAATTCCGTAGAGCGCGATATCAAGCTCTTTTTCACTAAGTTCAGACACCGGTCTTGAAAAGTCAAGGCCGAGTTCAAGCCCTGCGGCGATGAGAGTGTGAACGAACTGTCCGTCCCTGTCACCGTAGAATTTTCCCTGTTTTGTGCCGTCAAGCGCTCCGTCAAGGAAGGATCGTGATCTGTCTGTGACCAGTTTTTCGATGTCGGCGGAAAGTGAATGCCCCTTTCCGGCGCATTGAGGACAAGCCCCTGAAACACTGTTGAAAGAGAGATCACCTGCGCTGAACTGGCATTTAGACCCGTCAGGCATAACTCCCGCCCTTGAATAGAGCATTCTGAGTATTTCATAAATTCCGCTCATTGTCCCTGCGGTCGATCTTGATCCCGTACCTGTGAACTTTCCCGATATCCCTACCGGAGCCATCAGTCCAAAAGACTCCGCGCAGTTCCTGTCAGCACCGTTTTTGAACATAGATCTGATGAAAGGGGAGTATCCTTCAAGATAACCGTCAAGACATTCGGCGAAAAGCGTGTCAAATGCGAGGCTTGTCTTTCCGCTTCCTGAAATCCCGGTGATGACAGTGAACGATCCCGGTTCTATTGAAAGAGAGACATTTTTGAGATTGTGTGTAGTGACATCTTCAAGAACTATCTGTGTAGACTGTTTTTGTGAAATGATCTCTTTTTCAGCTTCATCAGTGCAGGCTTTTCCGGTCTCTATAACATTTCCGCTTGAGCTCACGAATGATACATTATTTTCTATGGCGATCATCGTTGAACCTTTCCTGACTATTGAGCAAAGCTCTGTCAGAAGATCCGATACATCCTGAGGGTGAAGCCCTGATGCAGGTTCAACAAGTATTATCACACCGGGTCTTTTTACTGATGAAAGATGTGTCGCAAGCTTTATCCTGGCCGCCTCTCCGCCTGAAAGTGAAGATGTCGGCTGACCGAGTTTCAGATATCCCAGTCCGAGGTTTACCATGATCTCAAGTGTCTTTTTCACGGCCGGCACATTTTCAAAGAACATTACAGCCCCGCTTATCTCCATGTCGAGGATCTCTGAAATGGTCTTTTCTCTGTATTTCACTTCAAGCACAGTGCTGTTGAACCTTTTCCCGCCGCAGGCAGTGCATACATTCTGGACTTCGCCGAAATATTTCATCCCTGTCTCGATGACTCCGGCCCCTTCGCATTCAGGGCATCTTCCGGCTTCCGAGTTGAAGGAGAAGTGCGATCTTGTCAGTCCAAGCTGTTCTGACAGTTCAAGTTTTGCAAAAATGTCCCTTATCCTGTCTGAGATACCGGTGTATGTCGCGGGGTTCGATCTCGGTGTCCTGCCGATGGGTGAACGGTCCATTTTTATGAACGGGATTCCGTTTTTTTCAAGATATCCGGTCACTTTGCCTATCAGAGTCCTTTTTCCGCTTCCGCTTTTTCCTGTCACGGTGTTTATGGTGTTCTTGAAAAAGAGCTGTCCGTCTATTTCAAAAAACGGCTCCTGAGCTTTTTCCATGCGGTTATGCCGGGATCTTTCACTGATCGCTTTGAATGTGGGAGAATTGAGGCCGGAGCCTTTTTCAAGAAAATCTTTAATGCTTCCTGAAAAAAGTACATTTCCTCCGCCTGAACCGCCTGAAGGTCCGGTTTCAATGATGTTATCGGCCTGAAGTACGCAATCCATGTCGTGTTCGACCGAGATCACTGTGTTGCCTCTGTCCCTTAGCTTTTTCAGCAGTTGCGTCACTGCCCCTTTTTCGCAACTGTGAAGTCCTGCGGCGGGTTCATCGAAAATGAATGTCATTCCCTGCATTCTGCTCTGTGCTATCGCGGCAAGCCTTATCCGCTGGATCTCTCCGCCTGAAAGATCTGACGCATCCTGTGATATTGTGATACTGCCGACACCTGCCTGTATGAGAGATCCTGTCATCCTGAGAATTTCAGCCGCAAGTTCAGATTCGCCCTTTCCGAGGTCATTAAGCTTTGAGAGAAAACTGTGAAGTCCAATGAATGTCATGTCTGCAATTTCTGCTATCGAATGACCGCGGTAAAGCACTTTTAACGCCTCAGGCCTGAGTCTCGTGCCGTTACATGCACTGCATTTCACTGAGCGGACGAATCTCAGGATGTTCGCGTTTCGGTCCCTTTTGAGAATGTCGTTCATCACATTTATGAAACCCGGATAATAGCCTTCCTCTCTGGGTTTAACGGTTATCCCTGTCCATTTCATCCTGCTTTCAAGGGTGTGTTTGCCAAAAGGTACGACTATTCTGTCAGAGCCGTAAAAAAGGACATCCAGCTGTTCCTGCGAAAGTTCATTTAACGGCGTGTCAACTGAGAATCCGTGAGCAATGCATACCGTGTCAAGGACATCGAGGGTCACCTGTGAATAGATTATGTATCCGTTGGGAGCGGTTATTTTCAAGGCTCTTTCCCTGATGGACTTTGTCCGGTCAGCTATCACAAGTTCAGGGTCGAGATGGTCTGTTACGCCGACCCCTTTGCACAGAGGGCATGCGCCGGTCTCTGAGTTGAATGAGAAAAGCGACCTTGAAATTGTCCCTGAGCGGTCGCCGAACCTTGCAAAAAGGAGTCTCAGCATGTCATAGACGCCTGAAAATGTCCCTGCGGTGGAGTTCTTTCCGGTCACTCCTGTCTTCTGGTCGACTATCACGACAGCATCAAGTCCTGTTATCGCATCGGCATCAGGTTTTGACATCACGCCGAAGTATTTTCTGCTCCATGAAGGAAAAGTCGAGAAATAAAGCCTCTGCGACTCTTTTCCCAGAGTGCTGTTAACAAGCGAGGACTTGCCGCTTCCCGATACACCGGTGACGACGGTGAACTTCCCTTTTTCTATGGTGACGGTCACATTTTTCAGATTGTTCTCGCGACCGTTGACTATCGTTATGTACTGTTTTTTCATTTGTTAAAACTATTTTCCCATTTTGATAGAGTATCAAGTATCTCAGAAAAAGAAGGTGGCTCAACGAAGAACATTTCCTGCATTTTTTTATAGTCTGCTTCAAGTTCGCTTATTCTTTTCCTGTCAGGCATTAAATGAAGTGAACCTTTTTTTGCATCATCAAATTTTGCCCAGCCGCTCTGAAAAAAGATCTTTTTATGATTTATAACATTTTCAAGAAGTTTAGCATCTTCTGCGGAGTCAGCATCTACAACTCGTTCTTTAATAAGCATTGCAATGTCGTAGTAATGGCGTGAAAGTCTCAACGGCATGGTTTTTTCAGCAGGTCTATTGTATTCGGCATGAAGCAGTGTCGCTTTTTCCCAGAAAGTTCTTTTTGCTGACAGCACTTTTACATTTGAAGAAGGATTCCTAAATGATTGAGGATATTTTTCCGCAATGTATGGTATTACCGCTTGGTTTTCGCTAGGCCAATGGTCGGATCTGGCACCCATTTCAATTTTCACCACTGGCTGTATGTAGCCGTTTTTATTGCTTATAAGTGCCGAAGGATATTTAAAGATCAAAGTCTGTCCATCAGGATCTGAATTATCGGTTTCGAGGCTCCAGTCTTTTCCATTATTCACAATATCGTTAGCAATTGCGGTATTTAAAAGAGGGTGAATTTCTTCGTTTATTTTCTTTTGGCACATCTCTTTTAATTTAGCAAGTCTACGCTGTTTTTCCTTTGTTCCGATTTTCATCTCAGAAGGATCATTGTTTTCACCGCCTAAACTTTTTCTGTCTATTGAAATATCAATGTCTTCGGAAAACCGCTGAATTACTTTGTATACCTTGGAAAGAGTCGTTCCGCCTTTAAATATTAAAGTTTCTCCAATTTTCGGAAGAGAAAACAGTTTGAAAAGAGTGTAACAAACCCAAAAATCTTTTTCGATTACTATGGGAGCTACTTTCATTGAAAAAGCGGTTTGTTCAAAATAAAGTCTCTTTTCTTCAGGTTTTAATGTGACGAAATCAAGCATTTGCTATTCCTTTTCATTTATCTTTCTGAAAATTGCGCCTATCCATGACGGGGCGTACGAAAGATCTTTTAATAACTGCTCTTTGTCTTTTTCGCTCAGTTTGCTTTTCAGAATTTGTAAAACTGCGCTGTCAACATGATCTTTCCCGATATATTTCAGTGCCTGTATCACAAGTCCGCTTATTCTTCCGGCAACAGCCATGTTTTTCGGTGTTGTACGCTGAAGTTTTATTGTGTGGTTCGCCACTTTGACAGATCTTGAAGCACCGTCAGTAAGAAAAATTATCTGAGCCGGTACTTGTGTCGACAGACCGGTAAGATTGGCAGCATAGGCACCTGACGGCAGAATTTTTATTGAATCTCTTCCGGCAATAGCTTTTGCAATTATTTCAGGGGATGGTGACAATTTACCTAATACAGGGTGTGATTTCGGTAAGTCATAAAGACCTCTGGACAGCCGCCTGATAGACCCTTTCTTTGAAAGACGGGAAAGCGCTTTATCAATTGCGGCACGGCTTCCAAGATCAAGAAACATGCTAGGAGTGAACACAGAGCCACTTCCAAAGCCTCTTATTCGTTTTATTACTTTATTATCAACACCTTGCATTGTAAAACCTCTTTCAAATCTGTCAGAAATGTTATATATTTTTTCTGACAAGTCAAGTCGAGCTGAAATATTGTTGCAATAATTCCCGACATGTTTAATAATGCGGCGTGTGTTGAGAAGTAACTTAGACATAATGGCGGGAAAGATGAAAGTTGTATTATTTATCATGCTGTTATCTTTTTTTGTGTTTTCAGGATGCACTTCCAAAAGTAAGCACATCGAGGAAAATGGAGATGCAGATGTTGATTCGGAAGTCACCGATATCGATACTGCGGATGATTTGTCCGATGACCTGTCCGACGACTTGTCCGACGACTTGTCCGATGACCTGTCCGACGAAGCCTTGGCGGAGGCGGAAGAGCCTGATGAAACGGTGGATGAGCCGGCCGATAATGACACTGCTGAGCCGAAAGCCTGCACCGATATCGGCTGTGACGGTTATCCAGATATCGTTTTCTCAAATACCGATACTGATACGACTACTAATATAAATTCCTATATTTATCTCGGTTCCGCGACGGGTTACAGTGCCGAAAACCGCATTGAGATCCCGACAATAGGTGCGATGGGTGTCGATTATGCCGATGTGAACAAGGACGGTTATCTCGATATCGCTTTCGCTTCGGTGAAGATCAAGACAGAAACTGATTCCGAGGAGAACAGGTACACGGTATCGCTCCTTTATTACGGCACAAAAGACGGGTTCGATCTTGAGAACCGTGTTGAATTCCCGACTGTGGGCTGTTCCGATGTGACGCTTGTCGATCTTGATAAGGATGGCTGGGTGGATCTCATCACTTCAAATAGATACAACGGCTCCGGTATGACGGGTTCAGGTTACAAGATAAACTCCTATGTCTACTGGGGAAGTGAGTTCGGTTTCGACATCAATTTCAAGCTTGAGCTTCCCACTGTGGGAGCGGCGATGGCAAGAGTTGCAGACCTTAACGGGGATGGTTTTAATGATATTCTTTTCCCCAACGGTGTTCAGGAATATGTAGGGGTTTTCGAGTCTTACATTTACTGGGGAACTGCAAATTCCAAGTTCGGCTGGAGCGAAGCAAGCCGCACGACTCTCCCTTCGGTCTCTCCTGAAGGGGCGACGATCGATGACATAAACGATGACGGATATCTCGATATTTTCATTTCGGGCTGGCTGTGTCTCACCAAGTGTGATCTCAAGAACAGGATCTACTGGGGAAGCGCGACAGGTTTCAATAAAGATGTCTATACCAAAATTGACGGGGTTGACGGCGGAACGGACGCGGTTTTCACCGACCTCAACGGTGACGGCAACAAGGATCTCGTCTTTGCAAGCGGAGCAGTTGACCTTCTGACACAGGAATTCTCAAAAGTGAGCTACATCATGTGGGGCGAACCGAGTGGAAACGCCGATAAATACAAGTGGAGCACCGACAACATGCAGGAGATCCCCGCTACCGCCGCATCGGAAGAAGGGGTGCGCGACCTCAACGGAGACGGATTCCTCGACATAGTATTCGCCAGCCACTATCCGCCGACCGATGCAGCACCCCAAGTCTCCCAGATCTACTGGGGAGGCATGACCGGCTACGGCATCACCAATATGACAGAGCTTCCGACACAACACGCCGCCGGAATGAAGATCATCGGAACCTACAATCCCCTCTGATAAAAAACTTCAGGATTTTCTGCAACTTGAAAAGGGTATACGACAGCCCGCGTCGTACCCTCCCCGTATAATTACAAAGAACTTTCCTTTTTATTGATAAAGGAATTTTATAGTTTAAAATAACATGAATTTGATATGGTATTTCCGTTGATTGCGGTTGGTTTCGTAGGGGCGAATGGCATTCGCCCTTACATTGCGGTTGGGTTGTAGGGGCGGGATTTCCTGACCGTCGACTTGTTCGTCGAAGCCTTGGCAAAGAAGGAAGTCTTGACGAAGACTGGTATCACGCCCTGTGGTTTGGAATAATATGTGTCGGGGGTTTGAATGGCAAAAGAGAAAAAAGTTACAGCTGAGCCGATTGAAAAACAGCTTTGGAAAACCGCGGATAAGCTGAGAAAAAATATTGATGCGGCTGAATATAAGCACATTGTTCTTGGTCTGATATTCCTGAAATATATTTCGGATGCTTTTGAAGAGATGTATGCAAAGCTGAAAGCTCAGGAAAGTGATGGTGCTGATCCCGAAGATAAAGATGAATACAAGGCGGAGAATGTTTTCTTTGTTCCTCCAAGTGCAAGGTGGCATTTTCTTCAATCCCATGCAAAGCAGCCGACGATCGGAAAAACCGTTGATGAATCAATGGATGCGATAGAAAGGGAAAATCCGTCGCTGAAAGATGTTCTTCCGAAAGTTTATGCCCGTGGAAATCTTGATCCGGTGAGTCTTGGCGGTCTTATCGACCTTATCAGCAATGTGGCGCTTGGTGATGCAAAGGCAAGAAGTGCGGATCTGCTCGGTCATGTTTTTGAATATTTTCTTGGTGAATTTGCTCTTGCTGAAGGAAAAAAAGGGGGACAGTTCTATACCCCAAGAAGTGTTGTAGAGCTTCTTGTTGAGATGCTTCAGCCGTATAAAGGAAGAGTTATGGACCCGTGTTGCGGAAGCGGCGGAATGTTTGTCCAGTCTGAAAAGTTTGTTGCCGGTCATCAGGGAAGAGTCGATGATATTTCGATTTTCGGGCAGGAAAGCAATCAGACGACCTGGCGGCTTGCAAAAATGAATCTTGCTATCCGGGGAATTGACAGTTCACAGGTCAGATGGAATAACGAAGGATCTTTTCTCAACGATGCTCACAAAGATATAAAGGTTGATTTTGTCATTGCGAATCCTCCTTTTAATGATAGTGACTGGAGCGGAGATCTTTTAAGGAATGATGCAAGGTGGAAATATGGAACGCCTCCATCCGGAAATGCCAATTATGCGTGGATTCAGCACTTTCTTTATCATCTTGCACCGGGCGGAATTGCAGGATTTGTACTTGCAAAAGGATCGCTCACTTCAAAAAGTTCAGGTGAAGGAGATATAAGAAAAGCTCTTATCGAAGCGGATCTTGTTGACTGCATCGTCAATCTTCCTGCAAAACTTTTCCTTAATACACAGATCCCGGCATCACTATGGTTTTTAAGAAGGAATAAAACAGTAAGACAGGGAGAGATCCTTTTCATTGACGCAAGGAATGAAGGACATCTCATAAACAGAAGAACAAAAGAATTCTCTCCAGAAGACATAAAAAAGATCGCAGATACATACCACAGTTGGCGTGTAGGGGCGAATGGTGATTCGCCCTATGAAGACATCAAAGGATTCTGCAATTCAACGAGCATTGAAAGAGTGAAAGAACTTGATTTTGTTCTCACACCGGGCAGATATGTCGGACTCCCCGATGAAGAAGATGACTTCAATTTTGCTGAAAGATTTACAACCCTCAAAGCCGAATTTGAAGAACAGCTCAAAGAAGAATCAAAACTTAATGAAGCGATCCTTGAGAATCTGAAGAAGGTTAAGATAGAGGAGAAATAAAATGGCGAAAAAGAAAACGATAATGGTCTCTTCAACTGTTTACGGGATAGAAGAGCTTCTTGAAAAAATATACTCGCTTCTTACTTCATTTGGATATGAGGTCTGGATGTCACACAAGGGAACAATTCCTGTTTTGTCAAAAAAGACAGCATTTGAAAATTGTCTTGACGCTGTTGAAAAATGTGATCTTTTTCTTGGCATAATTACACCTTTTTACGGTAGCGGAACAGATGAAAAAGATGCTATTTCCATCACTCACATGGAACTTAGAAAAGCCGTTGAATTAAATAAACTTCGCTGGCTTCTTTCTCATGACCATGTTGTTTTTGCACGCAATTTTTTAAAAAATCTGGGGTGTGACACATCAGAAAAGAGAAAAGCACTTAAATATAAAAAAAGTGATGTGTTCGGTGACTTGAGGGTGATTGATATGTATGAAGAAGCAATACTTTCGCAGCAACCTCTTCGTGACAGAAAAGGAAACTGGGTTCAGAAATTTGACAGGGATGAAGACGCACAACTCTTTACTACAGCACAGTTTTCCCGTTTCCAGGAGGCTGAAGAGTTTATAAATGATAATATTAAAAAAAAGGGGGGCAGTAAATGAGAACAGAAGAATTAAAAAGACTGCTTTCTCTTGGCGAAAATGAAAAAGTTGAGTTTAAAAGACAATATAATTCTGACTCAGCAGGAAGAGAGATTTGTGCATTTCTAAATTCAAAGGGCGGGTTTCTGATCTGTGGGGTTGAAGACGATAAAGGGACTGTTGCCGGAGTTAATTTGAATTTGAGCAAAGTTGAAAATGAACTGGCAGAACACATTATTCCGAAAGCTCCTTTTTTCTTTGAGTTACATGATGTTGAAGGAAAAAAAGTTCTTGTCATTGAAGTTCCTGCCGGAAAAGACATTCCATACTCTTTTAATAACGACATATTTATAAGAGTCAGGGATAAAACAAAAAAAGCTGATATTGAAACAATTCGTGAAATGGTTTTCCGCAGACAGAATGAGCCTGAAAGGTGGGAACGCCGTTTTTCTGATGCTCAGATTGATCAGGATGTCGATTATGACCATCTCCAGTCAATTGGAAATAAAATAAAAAAATCCGGAAGATATAGTTTTGCTGTGAATAAAAATAAGGAAACTATTCTTGAATCTCTTTCACTTGAGAAATTCGGCAGACTTACGAATGCAGGGGATGTTCTTTTATGTACCAACACGGCGAACAGATATCCGCAGGTGATAGTGAAGGCGGCAAGTTTTCCCACAGGAAAGACAAGCGATGAATTCAGAGATTTCAAAAACTTTGACGGACCGCTTTTAAAAGTTCTGGAAGAGGTATATAACTTTATTCTCAGAAATACTTCGACAAGATCTTATTTTATTAAAGATTCTCTGGAAAGAAAAGATGAACCTGTCTATCCTATGGGTGCAGTAAGAGAAGGACTGATAAATGCATTTGTTCACCGTGATTACTCTGATTATCAAGGAAGTCTTTCTGTTTTTATTTATCCGGACCGTCTTGAAATATCAAATTCAGGAGAATTTCCTAAAGGTATTACAGCGGATAAAATCGGTTACGGACAAATATCAGTATTGCGAAATCCGGATATAGCAAATATGGTTTATATATGCGGCATGATGGAAAAAGTAGGGAGAGGCGGACTATTTATCCGTGAATCATGTAAGGAAAAAGGTCTGCCTGAGCCATTGTGGACAAATAAAAAAGATCTCGGTGTTACTTTAACACTTTTTGCCCCGCAAGTCACCCCGCAAGTCACCCCACAAGTCACCCCACAAGTCACCCCACAAGTCACCCCGCAAGTAATCGAACTTTTAAAGCAGTTTTCCGGGGAAATGACAAGAGATGAACTGATGACTGTTTTAAAACTTAAAGACCGCAAGAACTTTGTTGATAAATATTTGAATCCTGCATTAGATCAAGGACTCGCAGAAATGACAGTGCCGGACAAACCGAACAGCCGGTTGCAGAAATACCGCTTAACCGCACTCGGAAAGAAAGTTCGTGCCGAATTAAAGGAAACAAGATAATGAGCAAGTGTGTGATGCAAATATCTTTGACAACAAATAATTTTAAGAATAAGGTGTTTTTAACACGCCCGTCACGCCTCTCAACGATGCGTAACCTTGACGGGCATTTTCTTTTTTTTGATCCAAACAGACAGGTAAAAATATGAGTGAGTGGAAGGAATGCAAGCTTGGGGAAGTGACTAACATGGTTACAAAAGGAACAACTCCCAAAGGTGGTAATTTTTCGGAAAGAGGTGTGAATTATATTAAATCTGAAGCAATAACTCATGACGGAAGAATTGATAAGTCAACATTTGTTTATATTGATGAGAGAACACACAATAATCTTAAAAGATCTCAATTGTTTAAGGATGATATATTATTTTCAATGGCGGGTATTTTTTTAGGAAAGAATGCAATGGTTACAGAAGACTTATTGCCTGCCAACACAAATCAAGCTCTTGCAATAATTAGAATCAATAATGAAAAAGCCTTGCCAAAATACATAAGCTATTTTCTAAGACAGAAAAGCATTGTGGAATTTGTGAACAACATGTCAGGTCAATCTGCACAACCGAACATAAATTTTGAAGAGATAAAAAGTATTCCAATCCTCCTTCCTCCTCTCCCTGAACAAAAAGCGATTGCATCCGTTCTATCAAGTCTGGATGACAAGATTGATCTGCTTCACCGCCAGAATAAAATACTTGAAGCAATGGCGGAAACACTATTTAGACAGTGGTTCGTGCCTGCCGAAGCCTCGACGCAGGTAGGTGAGGAAGGGAAGGAAGACTCAGAAAAAGCTTCAGTAACAGAATTTGTTGAATTTAACCCATTAAGAAAATTGCCAAAAGGATCTTTTGCTCCATATCTTGAGATGTCTAATGTTAACACCTCGGTTTTTCATCCTTCAGCTTGGTACAAAAGAGAGTTTTCTTCAGGAATGAAGTTTATAAATGGCGATACACTTCTTGCACGGATAACCCCATGTCTTGAAAACGGTAAATCAACATTTGTCACATTTCTTGAAAATAACGAAACAGGATGGGGCTCAACAGAATTTATTGTAATGAGATCAAAAAAGAATCTGCATCCGTTTTTTACATACACATTGGCAAAAAACACAGACTTTCTTGATTATGCAGAAGGCTGCCTTGAAGGGTCTAGCGGACGGCAGAGAGTTGATCTCGACCATCTTAAAATTTTTAAAATTAATTGCCCGACCAATGAAAATATTAAGGAATTTAATTTAATTATGGAAAGTATCGTTCCAAAATTGCACATTAATTTCTTGCAAATCCGCACACTTGAAAAACTGCGTGACAACCTATTGCCAAAATTAATGAGCGGTGAAGTGAGGGTAGAGGGATGAAGTTCGCAGGAACAATTCAAGGGAGGAAAGTTTTCGTTGAAGAATATGGATTGGATTGCTCTGAACAAGACATTGCTGAATTCCTTAAATATTTTAAAAGAATAGAAGTGTTAAGAAGTATTGCGCAAATTTCCAGCTTTATTTTCATGAGAGACAGTAAAAGCATAATACAAAAATACAGTTTTATGGTGAATGACAACTTACTTATTAATGCTGCTTTTCTTGCTGTAAAACACTGTAGGGATATTGATACCTTAAATGAAGGAATGAGTGGTTCAGCTACAATTCATTTTTTGAAAATGTGCGGATCTTTTATAGATAAAAAAAATGTTGAAATTACTAAAGATCCTATGGAATTGCTATTGTTGCATTCCTATAATCAATTTGCAGGACAAGAGAATAAATTCAATGTTTTAGTAAGGAATTACTTTATTTATGAATACTTGTGGTCAGAGGTAGACATAAAAAGTAGGATAAATATTAAAGAAGAAATTAAAAATATGATAGGAATTCCGCTAAGAGTTGCTGTTTTATTGCTTTTTACTTCTTTAAATTCAAGTTTTATAAGAATTTTTAATGATGATCAGTTGAGAAGAATAAATGAACGCATAACCGAGCGAATAACAAAAGCGGATCATAAATCTTTTCTTGACTGGGCTAGTTTAACATTCGATGAGGTAATTAACTGGAATAAAGATGTAAACCCATTTTATGTTGGACCGTTAATAAACACAAAAATCAAGCCTTTCCCTGAACTAGATTCAGTATATATTGTTGTTTCCCATACTTTTTTATATGAGAAGATCACAACTGGTCTATATTTTGCCTTAATGGACAAATACAATTTTGGCGGGAAAGATAATTTGTTTAAAGAAATTTTTGGAAAAGTATTTGAAAGATATGTGGGTGAACTTTTAATATATTATTTGCCTGACTATGAAGTATTTTCTGAAATAGGATACAAAAACGGCAATAATAAAACAGTGGATTGGCTTGTAAAAAAAGATAATCATTTAATTCTCATCGAAGCAAAGCAATCAGCGTTACACATAAAATCAAAAAATACAGGAAAGAAAAGTTATTTAAAAAAAGACATTGATCAGAATATTTGTAAATCAATAGATCAGTTAATAAATACAGAAAGAGAAATAAAATCAGTGGATTATGAAGAATTGTCTGAATTCAGTGGTGTAAATTCATTCATCAAAGTTGTAGTAACCTATGATTCTCTTCATTTCGCTAATTTAATTATTAAGGAAGCTGTTCAAGAAAAGAAAGCTCAGGGTGGTGCTTGTGAAATAATGGATATTAACGATTTAGAGTTGCTTTTGGTCTTTGCTAAGAACAACCAAAAAGATGTATGGGATATTTTATCAAAGAAAATGGAAGAAAAACCGGAAATGGACTGCAAAGAATTTCTCTATTCAATAGGTTCTTTAGAAAATATTCAGAACAAGTTCTTAGGAAAATATTATGATGAAATATTTAAGGGTATTTAATTATAATGCGGTGAAGTGATGGTCTTGAACCATGATTGACCATGATTTACATGATTAAAGGATTAGCATGATGGGAAAAAAGAAGAATACCAATAATCAAGGAAATCATGTGAATCGGGTGAATCAAGGTTCAGACATTAAAGGTTCAGACAGATGAAACATGAAGATCTGACAAGAAAAATAATCGGTTGTGCGATGAAGGTTCATTCTTTTCTTGGAAACGGTTTTCAGGAAGTAATCTATCAACGGGCTTTGGCTATTGAATTTAAACACGAAAATATTTCATTTGAACGGGAACACGAGATGCCGATTTTTTACAGAGATGTCAATATCGGTTCAAGAAGGGTTGATTTTTTTGTCGAAGATAAAATAATGGTCGAGTTGAAAGCACTTGTAAAACTTGAAGATGTTCATCTGGCTCAGGCAATGAATTATCTTGAAGCTTATAAAATGGAAATAGGACTTTTGATCAATTTCGGAGCGAAAAGTCTGGAGTTTAAGAGAGTGCATCACAATCTGAACCATGATTTATAGGATTAAAGGATTAGCATGATGAGAAAAAAGAAGAATACCAATAATCAAGGAAATCATGTAAATCAAGAAAATCAAGGTTCAGACAGACTAACTGAATCCCAGATCGAATCGTTCGCTCTTGAGCTTCTTTCAAAGCAGGGATACGACTATATGTTCGGTCCGGATGTTGCTCCTGATTCAGATAATCCGGCAAGAAATTCCTTTGATGAGGTTGTTATTCCTGAAAGGTTGAAAAAGGCTGTCGCAAGGATAAACAGTTCTGTTCCTGAAGATGCAAGGGTTGATGCGATCAAGCAGGTCATGAGGCTTAGTTCAACTGAACTGATTAATCTGAATGAGTCTTTTCACCGTATGCTGACTGAAGGGATAACGGTGAATTACCAGAAAGACGGAGTTAAACGGGGTGATCTTGTATGGCTTGTCGATTTCAAAAATCCTGAAAACAATGATTTTGTCGCGATAAATCAGTTCACGGTAATCGAATCTTCCCCTTTAGGGGATCAAGGGGCTAATAAACGACCTGACATTATCCTTTTTGTGAACGGGCTTCCGCTTGTCGTGATAGAGCTCAAGAATCCTGCAGATGAAAAAGCAACGATCCTGTCAGCGTTCAAGCAGATCCAGACTTATAAAGAGGCGATACCGTCATTATTCAAATACAACGGGATATCGGTCATATCTGACGGACTTGAGGCGAAAGCTGGTTCGATATCTTCAGACCTCAGCCGCTTCATGACATGGAAAACCGCTGACGGAGTTTCAGAAGCATCACACCTTACCGGACAGCTCGAAACGCTGATAAAAGGGATGCTAAATAAAAAGACACTGCTTGATCTCATCAGACACTTCACAGTTTTTGAACGGTCTACCGGTTTTGACAATCAAGGTAATCCTGAAATCAGGCAAATCAAGGTTCAGACCGTAAAGAAAATAGCATCTTATCACCAGTATTACGCAGTGAACCGTGCAGTCGAATCAACTCTCAGGGCATCCGGTTATTCCTCAAAGTCCCCTTTAGGGGATTTAGGGGCTGTGGTTGCTGAACTGCCCGCAAGTTACGGACTTCCTGATGTGAAAAAACAACCATCTGGAGACAGAAAGGGCGGAGTGGTCTGGCACACTCAGGGTTCAGGCAAATCGCTTTCGATGGTTTTCTATGCCGGAAAGATCGTCCTTGAAATGGACAACCCGACAATAATAGTAATAACCGATAGAAACGACCTCGATGACCAGCTTTTTGACACATTCGCCTCATCAATACAGCTTCTGAGACAGGAACCTGTGCAGGCAAAGGACAGAGATCACCTTAAAGAACTGCTTAAAGTCGCAAGCGGTGGAATAGTTTTTACAACAATACAGAAATTCCAGCCCGAAACAGGCAATGTTTATGAAACACTCACTGACAGAAAAAATGTAATTGTAATAGCTGATGAGGCGCATAGAACCCATTACGGATTTAAAGCAAAAACAGTTGATGAACTTGATTACAACGGAAATGTTACCGGAAAAAAGATAGTTTACGGATTTGCAAAATATCTCAGAGACGCGCTTCCCGATGCCACATACCTCGGATTCACAGGAACCCCCATAGAAAACACCGATGTGAACACTCCGGCAGTTTTTGGAAACTATGTGGATATATATGACATATCATCAGCAGTAAATGACGGTGCGACAGTCCGCATTTATTATGAAAGCCGACTCGCAAAAGTCGGACTGAGCGACGAAGGAAGAAAGCTCGTAAAAGAAATGGATGACGAACTTGAGACCGATGAGATAAGCGAAACCCAGAAAATAAAGACAAAATGGACACAGCTTGAAGCACTCGTCGGAAGTGAAAAAAGGATAAAACAGATAGCTTCAGACATAGTTTATCATTTTGAGACAAGACAGACCGGATCATCAGGCAAGGCGATGATAGTCTCGATGTCAAGAAGGATCGCAGCTGAACTGTACAGTGAAATAGTCAAAATAAGACCTCTTTGGCATAGCTCTGACATAAAAAAAGGATGCATAAAAGTCATAATGACATCTTCATCATCTGACGGACCCGTAATATCAAGGCATCATACAACAAAAGAGGATAGAAGAGTCCTTGCAGACAGAATGAAAAATCCGGAAGATGAACTGAAAATAGTGATCGTCAGAGACATGTGGCTAACCGGTTTTGATGTTCCCTGTCTCAATACTCTTTATATTGATAAACCGATGAAAGGACACAACCTCATGCAGGCTATTGCAAGGGTAAACCGTGTTTACAAAGATAAAACAGGCGGACTAATCGTTGATTATCTCGGGATTGCATCTGATCTTAAAAAGGCGCTCTCATTCTATTCGGATTCAGGAGGAAAAGGTGATCCGGCTGTAGCTCAGGAACAGGCGGTCAATCTAATGCTTGAAAAACTTGAAGTCGTATCGCAGATGTTCCACGGATTTGAATATGAGGAATATTTTCAGGCAGACACAGGAAGAAAACTCTCGATGATACTTTCCGCTGAAGAACATATTCTCGGACTGGAAAGCGGAAGAAAACGGTTTGTAGATGAAGTCACCGCTCTTTCAAGGGCATTTTCAATAGCTCTTCCCCACGATCAGGCGATGGATGTGAAAGATGAGGTCGGTTTCTTCCAGGCGGTGAAATCAAGACTTGTGAAATTCGACCGTGACGGAACCGGCAGAACAGATGAAGAGCTGGAAACAACAGTGCGGCAGGTTATAGATCAGGCACTGATAAGCGAGAAAGTAATTGATGTTTTTGATGCCGCAGGAATAAAAAAGCCGGATATATCGATACTTTCTGAAGACTTTCTTCTTGAAGTCAGGAATATGGAACACAAGAACATAGCTCTTGAAGTGCTTAAAAAACTGCTTAACGATGAGATCAGATCAAGGACAAAAAAGAACCTTGTGCAGGGCAGAACGCTGATGGAAATGCTCGAAGATTCGATAAAAAGGTATCACAGCAAAATACTCACAGCCGTTGAAGTCATCGACGAACTCATTAAATTAGGTAAAGAAATAAAAGAGATGGATAAAGAGCCCAAAGAACTTGGACTCACCGATTACGAGTATTCTTTCTACACCGCAATATCCGACAACAAAAGTGCAAGAGAAGTGATGGAGAAAGATAAACTCCGTGAACTCGCAGTTGTCCTTTTCAACAAAGTCAGGGAAAACGCTGCGATAGACTGGACCATAAAAGAAAGTGTAAAAGCAAAACTCAAAGTAATAGTCAAAAGAGTACTCAGACAGTACGGCTATCCGCCCGATATGCAGATGCTCGCAACCGAAACAGTCCTCAAACAGGCCGAAATGATAGCAGATGAGATAGCGAGATCAAAATAACCCGTACTGCACAGATTGGGCGAAAACATGGTTTCGCCCCTACGAACCCAAATCAAATAACCCGCACCAAAAGGGCGTGATCCTTCGATTGACTCAGGACAAGTCCGCCCCTACATCCCACCCCCAACTTCCCCATAGCGAATTATTGCCATAGCGAATCCTGGAAGAAAAACGGAAACATCCGTCTTCGTAACACTACGACGCGACAAGTCCGCCCCTACGGAACCAAATCAAAATAACCCGTACCAAGAGGGCGAACGCCGTTCGCCCCTACGAACCCACCGCAATTTCAAGATCCATCACCTTCCTTCTCCTTAGTCAGGGAGAAGGATCGAGGATGAGGGCGTGATCTTTTGTTCCCGCCTCCTTCTCCTTAGTCAGGGAGAAGGACCGAGGATGAGGGTTTGACAAATATTTCCGCATGCTTATTAAATATTGGACTGGGCGAATACCATTCGCCCCAACATTATGGAGGGTCCGATGTTTAGAAAAATGGCTGTTGTTATCATTTCATTAGCGGCGATGCTTTTTATTACTGCATGTCATGAAGGTTATGTTTCAAAGGATGGTGAGGCTTTAAAGAAGTATGTCGAGCCTGAAGCGCTTAAAGCTCTTGTTGAAAATCCGCAGGATGATATCTGGATAATCGATGTGAGACCGAAAACCGCATATGACAAAGGGCACATACCGACTGCAAAGTCATATCCATCTTCAGAGATAATTGACAGACTCGGCGAGATCCCGCAAAGTAAGAATCTCATTTTCTACTGCGAAACAGGCGGAAGAGCGCAGGCTGTCATCAAAAAACTTGAAGAGAAAGGCTACACAAAAATGATGAACTTCGGCGGATACACCCGCTGGAAATGGGAGCTGGAGAAATAACCCTATCCCTGCCCTTTCCCTTTAAAAAAGGAAAGGGTGAATTCATCCTTCTCCTTAGTCAGGGAGAAGGACCGAGGATGAGGGCGTGATCTTTTATTCCCGCCTCCTTCTCCTTAGTCAGGGAGAAGGACCGAGGATGAGGGTTTCAACACGGTTTCAATTCCTTCTTTCTTTTCTTTTCGGCTTTTGCCATGAATCCGACTGCGGCAAGTATGAATATGAGCGCTATCCAGTCCACCAGATGGGGGTAGCTTCCCTGAAAAAGGAATGCAAAAAGGAGTGTCGAAACTGTTCCTGCGATCAGTGATGTCAGGCGGTTTACAAGCCCTGCAAATGTAGCAGTACGCCCTTTGAACATAAACAGGAACACACTGAAAAATGCAACGACTCCGTAAGCAAGTCCAGCAATGAACGCCCAGTGTGACCAATCAGGGTCCGGTGCCGTAACTGCGGTTACAAAAGGAGTGATCCGTTCGCCGGTTATGTCAAGTGACTTTGCAAAAACAACAATTGCGACAGTGACCATTATCAAAGTAGCGGTCGAAGCTATCTGCTCAATTGCAAAAAATGCTTTGTTGGTGTCTTTGATACAGTTTTCTTTCCTCGTATTCTTGTAATAGTTCATGATGTAGATCCTGAATGAATACGCAAGGATGTAACTTCCGAAGATAACCACGGCAGGAAGTGATGTGAAAGCGCTGTCACCGCCGCTGTCATCCGCTATTATGTTTATGCTAACTGCAAAAAGGGCGAGCACCATCGCGAAATTCTCCTCGGCGAACACCTTTTTCTTTAGAATTCCCTGACGGATCTGAATTTCGTCAACAACCCTTCCTATTATTATTACAGCGCCTCTCATTATCACCATCGCAACCATTACAGATATGCCCTTGAACGAGTATAGCAGAGTGGTTGTGGGAATGACGACGGCAGTGCAGATGCCGGAAGCGATTATGTAGGGGATCTCGGAAGGTATCGTGAAACCGAGGACCTTTGTCTTCCCGATCGAATCAAGGTGATACCATTTAAGTATGAGCACGACGCCGGTCGCAATGACCGTTCCCCCCGCTGTGTTGTAGACAAGGTACTCCATGCCGTCAAGAGCGGGGAAGCCCTCTTTGGTGGAAAGGAAGAACTTTACAGCGACTCCTGTGATGACATAGAAAATGAAATATCCGGCGCAAAGTTCGATGAGCCTTGCAGTTGAAGCGTGGTCGCGGCGTTCAGGCATGACACTCTCCGGAAAAAGAAAGTTAACACAAAGATTATAACCTTTCATCTTATTGTTGCAAATGGAACGGATTTAAATAACTTAACAGGTATGAAAGAGAAGTTCAGGAACATAGCCGGATTCTTCGGTCTGCAAAGAAGCATAGCAGGGCTTCTGACCATGGTCATTCTTGTAGGACTCGGGGAGAAAATGGCTGAAAGGTTCATCCCTCTTTATATAATCGCTCTTGGCGCGTCTCCGCTCATTCCGGGGCTTCTAAACGGCATGGACAACCTGCTGTCAGCGCTTTATTCCTATCCCGGAGGATGGCTTACAGAAAGGCTCGGATATAAAAAAGCCCTTGCAGTTTTCAACATTTTCGCGATGACAGGTTTCCTGATAGTCATAATAATCCCTCACTGGATAGCGGTCGTCATCGGGTCTGTGTTCTTCCTTTCGTGGACGGCGCTGTCACTTCCTGCGACAATGGAGCTTGTTTCAGCAGTCCTTCCGAAGAACAAGCGGACGATGGGAGTGTCGGTACATTCGCTTGTAAGGCGCATTCCGATGGCTCTGGGCCCGGTGCTCGGCGGAATACTCATTGATATTTACGGAGTGAGGACCGGAATCAGGCTCTCTTTTGTTGCTGCGTTCGTGCTGGGAGCCGTTTCGCTTATCATTCAGCAGTGGATGATAGAGGAAAAGCACGAAAAGAAAGATGGCGCCTCCAGTTCGTTTCTTGAAAATATCGCCGCAATGCCCCGTGAGCTCAGATCGCTTCTTGTATCTGACATCCTGATCAGGTTCTGTGAGCAGATCCCTTATGCATATCTTGCGATCTGGGCGATGTACAGTGCAGGCGGAGCGAAGATAAGCGGAACCGAGTTCGGGATACTGACCGCGGTTGAGATGACAGTGGCGCTCCTTATTTATGTGCCGGTCGCATATTTTGCCGATAAAGGGGAGAAAAAGCCTTTTGTGCTGATCACTTTTTTCAATTTCGCCATATTTCCTGTGGTCCTCTATTTTTCGACAAGCTTCCGGATGCTCGTCATCGCGTTTATAGTCCGCGGTCTCAAAGAGTTCGGCGAACCGACACGGAAAGCGCTCATCATGGACCTCGCACCCGCCGGAAAAAAGGCATCGACATTCGGCAGTTATTATCTTCTGCGTGATACAGTGGTCTCGATCGCCGCATTTGCCAGCGCATGGCTTTGGCAGATATCACCCGCAGTCAACTTTTTCACAGCCGCATTCTTCGGATTTGCCGGAACAGTCCTTTTCGCAGTGAAAGGGAGATCTAAATAGTAATGGAATCCTAATATTTTACTTGAATTATTGTAATGGAATACTATAATTGACATAGAAAAGTGGTAATGGAATCCTATTTTGGGAGGGTGCTTTGGATAGATTTTTTGATCTGAGCAGGCAGTTCATTATTGCCAACAACAGGGAATTTAAGAGATATTTCCTTCAAAAGAATGATCTTTCCTACAGGTTCAACATTGTTTCAGGTCAGCGTGGAGTGGGAAAATCTACAGCGATGATACAGATTCTGCTTGAATATTCCAAAGGAGATGTTTTCTCCAATAAAATCCTGTATGTTCCGACGGATCACTTTTTGGTCGGAGGGACTAATATTTACACCATTGCCGAAGAGTTCTACAAATTAGGTGGAGAACTTATCTGTTTTGATGAAATACATAAATATAAGGAATGGTCAATGGAGCTGAAAAGCATTTATGATTCATTCCCTGATCTTAGAATATTAGCTTCAGGCAGCAGTGCTCTTGAAATTCACAAAGGGTCACACGATCTTTCGCGTAGAGCTATCGTATATAAAATGGACGGACTTTCTTTCAGGGAATTTCTGACTATCAAAGAAAATATTGATCTGGATATAATCTCTCTGGATGGAATTTTGAAAAATCATGAAAAAGCCGCTTATTCAGTCATTGAAACACTTAAAAATAAAAACCTTCGTGTTCTGCCGTGCTTTTATGAATATCTCAGAACCGGGTTCTATCCTTATTTTATTAAGTTTAATGAAGAGTCTCTGATGCATCTGATGCTGGAACAGAACATACATACTTCCATTGAATCAGATCTTACATCGGTATACGGTTTTATTACAGGCGAAACTGTTAGAAAAATAAAAAAACTGCTTTCTGTTGTGGCTTCTCTGGTTCCATACACTCCTGATCTGAACGCATTGAAGGATATCTGCGGAGTTTCAGACCACAGGACGATAAAAACTTATCTTTCTTATATTGAAGACGCCGGAATTATTGTTCAATATCAAAAATCCGGTAATGCGCTTGATTCTCTCAGAAAACCCGAAAAAATATATCTCAACAACACTTCTCAAATGTATGCCATCTCAGCCGACAATTCGAAAAACATCGGTAACATAAGGGAAACTTTCTTCGCACAGGCGGTCTCACCGGTTCATAAATTGAGGATACCGAAAAAAGGCGATTTTGAAGTGGATGGCAGTTACATCGTGGAAATTGGCGGTAAAAACAAAAAAACCGGTCAGATCAACAAAACGGAAAACAGCATTTATGCTCTTGATGAGATTGAAACAGGTCTTAAAAACAGAATTCCGCTGTGGCTTTTCGGATTTTTGTATTAAATTCTAAATATTCTTAACTCCCGGAGTGGGGGTTGTGGTGAGCTTGATGGTGTCTGAACCGTCGGGGACTCTGCCGAGGCTTTTTTCATCGGGGATGTCGTCTGTCTCCCAGTCTATTTTATCCATTCTCACTTCGTCGGCATCGTATATCCTGACCGTGTCTTCACTGCCAAGCCCGAATGTAAAACCTGCCGCGCCGGTCTCATCCTGATTGATCACAAGATACTTTTTTGAAGCGAGCTTCGTTCCGCTTTTGATGATATAAGGTGTTCTGTCCTTTTCATCCATTATCATCCAGCCCGAAAGATCGATAGTTTTAGTACCTTTGTTGTAAAGCTCTATCCAGTCGGTCTTCGTGTCATCGGCGGACTGCGCGAATATCTCATTTATCACGATGTCACTGCCAGTTGCAACCTCTTCACCGCCGCAAGCCGAAAGAAAAAATAACGAAATGATAACAAGTTTTTTCATGACATCCTCCATTTACAGTTCAACAGTAGTTTCCTGAAGCATCAGATTAAGCCCCTGAAGTTCAGGAAGTTTCTCTTTAAGTTCCCGCACCAGAAGTTCGTTGGAGCTTTTATCCTTTATCTTTATGTGATAGGCATATTCGAACCTTGTCCCCTGACTCACTTCTTTCATCGTTATCAGAGCATAGACCTTGCAGTGACTGTTCATGATATTCGCGAAAAGTTTCGTATCGCTTTCATTGTTCGAAAGAGTGAACCTGAGTATCCCGTCATAGAAAGAGGTCTTTGTCATCTGTGAATGATACAGCAGGAATGCCGCGCCGATGAACATTGCAATGCCTGCAATGCCGACAAGATAGGCACCGACACCGCATGCTATGCCGCTTGCAAGGGCCGCGAACATGAAAATGATGTCACGGGAATCCTTCAGGTTGGTCCTGAAGCGGATTATGGCGAGCGCACCGATCATGCCCAGACCCCTTGCGAGGCTGTCACCTATCGCATTCATTACTATCGCTGAAACTATCGAACTGAGCATCATAGCCTGAACGAAGTTCCTTGAATAGCTTAAGCCCCTGAAAGTCTTGATGTAGGCAAGTCCGATGCTCGTGGAAAGCACGAAAGCCAGCACCACCGTGAAGATGATGCCTGTTATCGAATTGCCCTGCGTTGAATTCTGTAAATTAAGCAGGTCTAACATATATTCCCCCTAACGGTCTGATTGATCTGTACCTTTTAAATATGACCTCTGCCATCTGAGCACCTTCAGCGCTCCGTTCGAATACTTTGAAAAACTGCTCCGCCTGAGATCGAATTCCCTTATAAGATCGAGCATCCACAGCGGAACGCTCGAAGTATAGCATTTAAGTTCAAGTATGGTATTGCACCCCGGCTGGAAAATGGTCTCATTGTCGTAAGGCTCCATTTTTAAAGGATCGGGTTTAAATGTGAAACCTTCCGCTTCCATGCATTTCATATCAACATCGAAAGTGACCCTTGCATAGTCGTCGATATCGCTGATCCATGCTTTTCTGATGTACTGCGTGAACACTTTCGGTTCAATGCCGTACTGTATCGCAAGTCTCTGGAAAAGCTCCATGTTGCGGGCCTCTTTCTCTTTAAGACCGTACTTTTCTACAACATCAGGACAGTTGAGCATCTCCTGCGCATCACCTTTTTTGCATTTAACCCTGAATTTCCTGATAATGTCGCCGGTCTTGTACTTTATTTCAAAAAAGTAGGGCGGAACAGGGTCTGCTCCGTAACTCCTTATCCGCATGTTAAACCTTTTTTCAGCCCCTTCAAGCCTGTTGTTGAGGAAAGTGTAGAAAGGTGAATCGAGATAAAGGTTGTTTATCATGTAGAAACCGTTAGTCTCTCTTTCCGAGTACTCATCAAGAGAACAGTAAGGCTTCACAAATTGCGATATCGGCTCGACAAGCTCGAAAGGGATATGATATTTCAGTTCATACCTTTCGAGGACCTGCGGTATTTCAACCTGAACCGTCTTTGTCATTTGGCAGAACTCCCCAGAAGATGGTTCTCATCAGGGTTTTCAGGAATAACGCCTGTCAGATTCAGCAGAGTGATGTATCTTATGTAGATCCTGAAAAGTATCGACTGCATCTTCATTTCGTTCTTTATGATCCTCTCCTTGATCTTAAGTATTGTAAGCGGGTCGGCTCCTTCCATCGCGGAATATTTTGCAAGTGAGGTCGATGCTTCGCTGTCACGGTTCTTCTCAAGAAGGACACGGTACTGTTTTATCTGCCTTTTTATCGAGCGGATGTTGTTCTTTATGCTCTTTTCATTTTCACTGCTCTCTGTTTCGCATTTCATCTTCTCTTCGATAAGATCGGCTTTTTTCCTTGAAATGTCCACCTGATCGTTCTTGATCCCCGGAATGTTCACTGCAAGACCGATAGAGAACGAATTCCTCGGGGTTTCCCATTCATCAGTGTCATAGTCAAGGGAGAAGTAATTGAAAAAGTCATAGGTCTTCGCCTTTTCCATCTGCAGTTCGCTCTCAGCGAGCTCCACTCTCTGTTTCCTGTACTCAACAAGGACATCAGGCTCATGTTCCGCCTTTTCCATGACAAGTATCTTTTTCTCAATATCATCAATGGTTATCAGCTTTTCGTTATGAAATGCGGGCTTGGAGTCGCCGCCGGTCTGCTCCATGACCATCAGTTCAATTGAGTTGGCCCTGTTCTCAAGCTCTATCTTCTCAAGCTCGATGTCTGTTATCTTCTCTTCGGCATCCACGATCTCCGTAAGACTGGTGTCCTGCGAAATGGAGCTCATTTTGCGAAGCACGGCCACTTTGTCCTCAAGCACCGCGGTAAGTGAATCAAGAAGTTCGATGTTCTTCTTTATCTCGATGTTTTCAAGGACCAAAGTATATCGTTCAAGCAGAATGTCTATCATATCTATCTTGTATTCTGCCGCATAAAGGTCTTTGTAGTTCTGAAGCACTGCATTGGATGACTTTGTCTCGCCCAGTCCCTTGAAATAGAACCTGAATGCGTATTTCTGCTGCATTATGTCAAAGTTCTTCGTTTCTGTCCTGAACTCTACACCCTTCAGAAGAGGAGTGTTCTTGGATCCGCCGAAAGTGCCGCTCATCTCTAACTTGCCTTTCAGTCTCGGATCATCGCCCGTCTTTTTTATGTATTCTGCGATCGTCAGGTCTTTTCCGCAAAGAACGGTCCAGAGAAATGTGCAGAGTGCGATGAAAAGGGTCCTTTTTATCATTTTTTTATCTCCGTGAACCTTGAATTTCCTTTGCCGCCTTCATCAAAGAATATGAAAAAAGAACCGGAAGCGTTAAAAGCCATACCTTCAGGTTTCAGGCCGTCAAAGTGCTTTATAAGTACGGCTTTTCCTTTTTCATATCTGTAAAATCCTCCGCATTTGCCTGAACTGCATGAAGCTGTGAAATGGATGACGCCTTCTCTGTGCAGTATGTCGGAGATCCTTTCATTTGCGGGAATTCCTTCTACTGTGAAGTGGGACGCAACTGCAGGATCGATTTTCTGTGAATCGAACATTGCGCGAAAACCGCTTATTTTCATTATGAGAGGCCTGTCATTGAAAAGCGGATCTTTGAAAGAGATAAGAAGGTCGTTACCTTCAGCAGATATCCCTTCGATATCAAGGGTCCCTTCTGACATCCCTTTTTTGATAAATGATGCAAGTCCGCTATCAGCTGATGCGGCGAATTTTTCAAGCATGGCGTAAAGATCCGCCCTTGCTGTCAGTCTAAACTCGCCGTTCTCCATTTTTATCATCGCCGCCGTTTGGCGGTTTTCCCTGAGCTTTCCCTTTTTATTGCGGCTTAGCGATGATGCAACGATGAACTCGTCATCTCCCGCTTTGCAGATAGATTCCACATCATCGATCTTATCAAGACCTGAAATTACTGCGGCCTTTTTAACGGTTCCGTCCAAAGCTGTGAGATAGATGACAGGGCTTTTCTTTTCCGTTTCATCCGATACGATCGCAAAAAGGTTCTCTTTTTCAAGATAGACTGCGCCTGAAGCCTCTATTTTTACAGATCCGTCCCATTTTATTTCAACTGTGTCAGTGCCGGTCTTTTCCTTTGCACTAAGTTTGTCAGGAGCAAGTAAAGAGAGAAGCTTTGAGAATATTCCGCCTACAGGGTTCTCTTCAAATACTATTGTCACTTTTTCGCCGAGGATCAGTCCGTTCGATTCAGGGATCTTTACAGTTATCTCGCGGCCCCAGAGCTGAAATGTAGCGATCTTGAGAAGTCTCACAGGGTAGGGGACGATCCTGTTGCCAAGTCCTGCAACTTCACCCTTAACCTTCTTTTTACCGTCTATTGAAATGACCGTCACAGGGTCGCCTGCCGCTATTTTGGAATAAAGCGATTCGTGAATGTAGCCTTTGACGATGGAAGGCTCTTTTTTATTTATCGAAAGTATCGGAGTGAACGGAGCTATCTTTTCTCCTCCTTTGAAAAATACACTGCCGATTATGCCTTCAAAAGGTGCGAAAACTGCGAGGTTCTGACTTTTCTCGGTGAGCATTTCAAGCTCTTCTTTAAGCCTTTCCATCTGGATCTTTACCGGTGCGTCCGAGTTTGCAAGCATATCGAGGTACATCTGCGCTGAAGCCCCGAATTCCTTTTTTCTATCCTCGATCTCCTGTTTCAGCGACTCTATCTGAAGCCTTATCGGGTTTTTGAGGTCGCCCTGATTTTTATTGATCTCTATGCTTTTCAGACCGCTTGAAAGCTCCATGTTTATCTTCAGCTGGTTCTCAAGCGACCTTATCTGTGAATTGAGATCGTTGACCGCCGCCTGCTGTGCCGCTCTGACCTGTATCAGTTTGGATCTTATCTCAGCCTTTCCCATCCCTTTCTCAGAAACGAGCTGAAGAAGCTGATTGTTTATGTCCGATATCCTGAGCGAAAGTTCAGGGTTCGTAAGCTCGGCGAGCTTTTCACCCGCATTCACTTTCTGCCCTTCCATGACAAGTATCTTCTGTATCTCGACCGAACTTTCGGAATTTATCACGGTCTCAGTGGAATCTGCGATACCCTGGAACTGCGTGGCATCTGAACTTGAATACATCCCGATCACAATGAGAACTGCGATAAGTACCGCCAAAGCGGTGAAGATAAGTCCTGCACCCTGGATCCTGTTGTTCATCTTAAACCTTTATTACAGTTGTTAATTCTTGAAAGGATAAGGTCTCGCCTGCTTTATGACGAGCTTCCTGTCATCATCGATAAGTTTAAATTCCACATCCATTCCGAAAGGTTCACTTCTGTATATTTTATGGAAATGGTTGTGAAGCGTGTAAAGCGCTTTGACGAGCGTCACTATCTCATCGAATTCCATCACAGTTGCGCCGCCTGTTTCGCTCGAAAAGGAAAGATATGTCATCTCACCCTGACCTGCAGGCGGTTTGTAGTAAAGGAACGAATCAGGTGTAATGCCGGGTTCAGGGTTTGCTACAGAGATCGCGCCTTTCTGGACATTCACATAATAAGCAGCCTGTCCTCCGGGCGGAGGATCGAAAGGATTTGCAGTTATCGCGACACCGTTCGCCTTTTCTACTTCATCGGGATAGCTTCTGTGGAAAAGTAAAGCCATTCCGCAATACGAATGATCGACTTTCGCCCATTCCCTTTCTTCAAATGCGGCTTGCGACCATAGGCTTGCCCAGACCTCTTTCACGGTATTGGCTATCGTTTTCTGAGGATCTCCGGGCTTATAGCTTTTCGATTCGTAAAGTCCTGCACCGTTGAACGATTCAAGGTCCTCGGCATTTGAACTTGAACGGAACCGCACAGGCTGGTCGGCAGCATATTCCGCCGCAATGACATCAGCGATCTTTTTTTCAGCAGCTGCATCAAGAGCGGAATTTTTTATCAGATCACGAAGCTCTGCAAGTGCCGCTTTCCTGTAAAGACCGTCATTCTGGAACTTTTCATCCTTGAGCATTGCCGAGATCTTAGCATCTATTCCGTTACTTCTTATGAAATCATCATAGAAAGATATAGGCACAACAAAGGCCTTTTCGACAGGAATAGTATCTTTCAGCTTTCTAAGCTCTGCATAATGAGCCGCCTTGCCGCCTGCATAAGGTATTGAATCAATGCCGATATCATCAACATTTATTATCTCTTTGACCGTCAGATCTATTTCAGGTCTCTGCACTTCAGGCGGTCTGAGCGATTCCCAGAAAGTTTCACCTTCCTCTTTTGTGGATGCCTTTATCGTGAACCCGTCTGCATTTACGGTAAGTTCGGCCCATTTCCCCTCAAGCGTTTTTATGGACTCATCCTCAAGAGCTTTTGTGTAGGCCATGTTGGGAGTTCCGCGGTTGATGCTGAGCAGATTTACATGTGAAAGGGGAGTCTGAAATTCGGCCGTTATTATTCCGGCACAGGCTGAAATGTCGTTGGGAACTCTATCAAGAACAACGATATCTGTCCTTGAAATATAGGTGCTGTCGAGGTTTTCAAGGTCTATGAAAACGATCTTTCCTATCGTTCTTCCCAGATTCAGCCCCTGGAACTCAGCCCCGTCATAAAGTTCTTTCGTATATACGATCGGCACATTCTTTGGAAGCCGTGACTCCATTTCAAGAGCGTTCGAGGTCGGGTGGTAACGGAGATCGGCGTTCCATTTGATCGCTTTTTTCACAAGGTTATATGTCTCTTCGATCATTTCAGGGCTCGCTTTATCAATAGGCGCTATCTCAAGAGCATAGATCTCAGAAGAGAGGAAGCGGGTCACGGTGCCCAGATAAAGCCTTCTTTTCTGGCTGTAGTACATTTCTGAATTGAATGCCGAAAGGTCGGGATAACCTTCAAGCTTTTCAGTCGCAAAAGAGAAATGACGCCATTTCTGAGAGTCGAAGAAATGGATCTTATTTTCCTTGTTCCTCTCAATTAAGAACAAAGTGCTTTTGTTGGCTGGAAGTGCGGAAGAGGGAGGATCTCCTGCAAGTGCAGCGTGATCGTCAGGACATCCGAGCTGCGCAAGCTCCTCAGGTCTTGAATCTTCAAGCCACAGACAGGTGAAGTCCGCATCTTTTCTGTCATTTGAACAGGAAAGAACGACGATCACAAGTATAAAAAAGTATATCTTATTCATGTCTGACATTCACATAGAAGTTGAAGCCTGACCTTATCAGTATCTTTCCGTAATTGGAATTGACGACAGATCTGTTTATTCTCATGGCATACGATCCGTGAGGTTCAAGTCCGGCTCCTCCGTTGAGGGGCGCAAGTTTCGATATCTCTTTTGAAATTGTCAGAGATCCGTCGGCATCAGGGGCGGCGCACAGTATCACAGCTTCAGGAGGAGCTCCGTGCCATCCGAAATTCAGAACGATGTATATAATTTCGCCGTCGTTCCCGGACTGCTCCCATGTTATCACGGTATCTTCATCATCATGCAGAGCGATCTCAAAATTGCTTATGTTGAGAAGCACCAGAGGCGGAGTCGGTATCACAGTCGTGAATTTTTCGACCATATCGCCGTCAACCTGCACTGTGATGTCAGGTTCACTGTTCATTCCGGCTATGTTGTTTTCAGAGAAATAACCGAAATATTCATCAAAACTCAGGAATAATGACTGTCCGTTGGCGCTTATCGTGATGGCTCCGGCCCCCACCATCGCAGGAGATTTGACACATTTTGAATCCTTTGAGCAGTATTCATCGAAATCACATGCCGGGTTGCATGCGGCGTTCTCAGCTATGTAGATCGCGCATTTCCCGGTCTTTGCTTTTTCGGAGTGAAGGTCGGGATAGGTCGAGAAAGCATCGAAATGGACCGGTGAATCATAAAATGCCGCGGTGACATATCCTGAACTTGCCGCTCCGTCATAGCCGTTTGCAAGTATCGAGATCTGTCCTGCGACAGGCTCTCCCAGATCAAGTCCGCCGATAAAGGTGTCATCATCGCTCACCGGTTCGTCAGGATCAGTTAAAATTTCGTCGGAGATGTCGTCGGATAGATCGTCGGAGATGTCGTCAGCTGTTTCATCAGCTGTTTCATCAGGCTGGACCTGATCGTCGCCTCCCTGTACCTTGTTAGTGGAATTTGCGCACGATATGATGAATATCGAAACGAAGACCGCTGTCAGTATTATGTTTTTCATTGCTCCCTCCTACTCGTGGACCGGGTTTGCGCCATAGACGAACGCCGCCCACAGCTCGATGTTCTTTCCATCTATCACCTTTCTAACAGATGTCATTTTAAATAAATATGACCCGTGCGGAAAAAGTGATGGACCTCCGGCAAGAGGAGCAAGTACAGATATATCCTTGTCGATCACGATCTTTCCGGCAGAGTCCTTAGCAGAGCAGATTATTGTCGCTTCAGGAGGAGCTCCGTGCCATCCGAAATTTATGATCAGAAGCATTTCTGCATTATCATTTCCGTCGGGAGTCCATTTTATCTCCGTGTTCTTATCGTCATACAGATTCACTGTCCCGTTGTCCCCGACGGTGATGTCTGAATATTTTGGAGCTTTGACCGACATTGTGAAGGCGGGGAGGGTTTCACCTGCGGCACTTGCGGTTATGACAGCCTGAGAATAAAGTCCGTCTGCGGGGAACTCCGTCTGGTAATATCCGGGGAACCATTCATCGGGACTGTAGTCCATTGATACTTCAGCATCGGTGTCCGATACGGTTATCTTTCCTGCTGACTGGGAGACCGAGAACTTTTCGCATTTTGACTCGGCATTGCAGAATTCATCATTTCCGCACTGCGGGTTGCATGCGGCATTGATATCGGCGATAAATATCGAGCAGGCGCCTTTTTTAAGTCCAAGCTTCTGGATCGAAGGCTGGAAAGGACTGAAAGCGTCAAGCCTCATCGGTTTGTCATAAAAGTTCGCAGATATCCATGCTGAATTTTTATCACTTTCCGGATAGCTCTGAAGAATGACTCTTCCGTGAACTGGCTCACCGCGATCTATTGCACCGGGATCATCGGGAATTTCTTCATCGGTTATTTCATCCGTAGTCTCGTCAGCAGTCTCATCCGACTCCGTTAAAACTTCGTCGGACAAGTCCTCATCGGGCGTGTTGTCGGCGGCTTCGTCATTTGACAAATCTGACTGTTCATCATTTATCTCATCAGTGTCAGGAAGCGTGTTTCCGTCATTGGATGAATTTGTCGTGTTTGAACATGCCGCCATGAGCAGGACGCTAAAGACAGCAAAAATGATCTTTTTCATGGTCTTCTCCACTAAGTGATAAAGATAAAATGCTGTATTTAGTATCCATATTTATATTTAATTATCAAAAAATCATTTTCCTGATTGTGAAATGCGACCTCCGTACAGGGTCGATTATACAGCAAATTATGGAAAAATGATGAATATTTGACTTTTCAGGTCAAATAAAAATAATCGACCCGTTTTCAACCTGTTTTATGGAGATATGAATGAAGTTTCTGGTATTTGCATCGGTGCTGTTTCTTACTGTTTCTGTTTATGGAGACTGGGTTGCGGGTCCATGGAAGGAATGTTCTGCCGTATGTGACGGTGTTCAGGTGAGAAAAGTATATTGCAAAAACCCTGTTACCGGCGATGTTGCCCCCGATTCTCTCTGTGATGCGAAACCCAAACCTGCGACTAGTCAGCCGTGCAGTCCTCCTTGCACTTATGAATGGGTGGCGGGAGAGTGGGGCGAATGCTCTGAAATGTGCGGTCCGGGTTTCCAGTCAAGAAGCGTAACTTGCACAAAAGTTGAAACTTCGGAAGTTGTAAGTGAATCGTACTGTGATTCTCCTTCGATGCCGGCTTTGACTCAGCCTTGTGATCTCGGTGTTTGCACTGATGAGGACATTATTGATGAAGATATTGTTGACGAAGACATTATTGATGAAGATGCGGCTGACGAAAATGTTGCGGATGAGGATCCCGTTGATGAAGACCTGTTTGAAGGTGAAGCCGATGAAGATATCATAGACATTGATGAAATATTTATTGATGAAGATACAACAGATGACGGGACTGTCATTGACGAAATCGCTGTAAATGATGATCAGACCGGTGACGAAGATCAGTCGTCTGATGAATCCCAGACAGCTGACAACAGCAATTCAGATGAAGATTCAGCTTACGGAAATGATCTCGAAACCGATACAGACGATATCTCTGTCGTAGATACTGCCGGTTCGAATGACAGTGGATGCGGTTGTAATGTGATCGGACTTTAATATCCTTGCAAATCTGAAGTTTTTTAATTAACATTGACCGTTAAAAAGAATTTTATCCGGAGATTTATTAATGAAGAAACTGTTCATCATCGCCATCTTCATTTTTTCTGTTTCATGCAGTCTTGAAAAGTTTGAAAGAACTGATGCAGATGAAGAACAGTCCGTATCAGATAAAGAAATATCTGAAAACGACACTGCAGACTACGATACTGCCGATACCTTTGATATTGATATAAATGATGAAGATGATACGGTAGAAAGTCCTGATTATGATCTGATATATGTCGAAGGAGTTCTGTGTACCGGGCAGCAGAAATGCTATAATAATGATGAAGAAACTGTGTGCCCCGGAACAGAGAGCATATATTACGGCAACGACTTTCAGAATGTCATCGAATCTAAGTGTCTGGAACAGGATATGACTGTAAAGGACACAGGTTCGGGCAAGATAGTAATTGACAGGAACACTGCTCTGATCTGGCAGAGGACTCTTTCTGATGAGAAGCACACCTGGTCAGCCGCAATAAATTATTGCGACAGTCTTGAATATGGCGGTTATGACGACTGGAGGCTTCCAGATCTCAGGGAAATGCGCACGATAGTCAGTTTCGGAAATGAAAATCCTCCGGCCATACACCCCAGTTACTTTCTGAATACACCTCCTGAAGTTTTCTGGACCTCATCGGAAAATATTTCAGATAAAACGCTTGGCGCTTTTGTAGATTTCATGTATGGAGGGTCCGGACTCCGTTACAAGTATGGGGAATATTCCGCCAGATGTGTGAGAGGAGATGAACTGCCTTTGAAAGAATTTGATGAGAAAACCGTAAAAGAGAATGCAATTGTGATCGATCCTCTGTCTCATCTTGTGTGGAACAGGCAGTTTGTTGCGGGGAAAACATGGGAAAGGGCGCTGGAATACTGTAAAAAGCTGAACTATGGAGGAAGATCGGACTGGAGACTGCCTAACATAAATGAGCTTCATACCCTGATAAGCATGGTTGATGATCAGCCGGCGTCAGTATTAAAGGATATTCCTTCAGAAAGATTCTGGTCATCCACAACGGACTCTTTTTATTATGCTTTTTATGCTTTGACTGTTGATTTCAAAAATGGTGGAATAACGGGTGAAAAGAAGACAGAAGAAAAAAGATTTTTGTGCGTTACCGGAGATACCGCTAAAGAAAAAGATATATGCTCAGACGACAAAGGATGTCCCGAAGGGGAGTTCTGCGTAGACATGTACTGTTATAAAGATGAGGAAGCATGCGCTTCTGATAATAAATGCGCCGACGGCAGCTCATGCTATAACGGGCGTTGTTTCTCTTCCGGTCTTTTTGTTTCAAGATGGCAGACCGTATTTCCCGGAGTTTCTCAGAAAAATGAGATTAAATTGCCTCTTGTAGAGAACGGGACTTATGATTTCACTGTTTTCTGGGGGGATAAAACAAGCAGTGTTATAAAATCATGGAGTGATCCTGATGCATTACATAGATACGAAGTCCAGGGGACATATACTGTTGCTATAGAAGGGAAATTGGAAGGGTGGTCGTTTTGTAAGTTTGATCCGTATGAACTTAAATGTAATAATAAAAACGATTCCAATAAGCTCATGACAATAGATCAATGGGGAGGCCTTGTAATGGGAGAAACAGAGTCCCAGTTCGCCGGATGTTCCAATCTTGATGTGAAGGCTGACGATGTTCCTGATCTGAGCAAAACATCCAGTCTTAAGGCTGCATTCTGGAATTGCTATAACCTTAAAGGAGGTCCGTCTTTTAATAACTGGGATGTTTCCGGTGTCACAAACATGCGACATCTTTTCAACAATGCAGGATGTTTCGATCAGGACATTTCAAAATGGGATGTCTCAAAAGTGACAGATATGGGCTGGATCTTTAACGGAGCCTCTGATTTTAATCAGGATATTTCAGTTTGGGATGTGTCAAAGGTGACAAATTTCAGCTGGGCGTTTAACGGCGCAGCATCTTTTGATCAGGATATCTCCAGCTGGAATGTTTCAAGTGCAACACATATGTATAAAATGTTTTCCCATGCTTTTTCTTTCGATCAGGACATCTCGGGCTGGGATGTGTCAAATGTCATTAATATGTCTTATATGTTTGAAAATGCCGTGTCTTTCAACCAGGACCTTTCAGAATGGGATGTTTCTTCAGTTACTGAGATGAGCAATATGTTCTATGAAGCAGCTTCTTTTAACGGTGATGTGACAGAGTGGAATGTATCAAATGTGTTGAATATGGATTTCATGTTTGAAGAGGCAGTGTCTTTTGATCAGGATCTTTCGAAATGGAATGTTGCAAATGTCACTTCTTTCAATAATTTCATCAAAAACGGTACTCTTTCAACTGAAAATTATGATGCGTTACTTAACGGCTGGTCAAAACTTCCCCTGAAAAGCGGCAGGTCTTTTAATGGCGGAAAATCTAAATACAGTTCTTCGGGTGAAACAGGGAGGTCTGTGCTGGTAAATGACTTTAAATGGATAATAACTGACGGCGGAAAAGAATGATGAAGTATTTGATCCTGATCGCAATTTTTTTAATCACATCGTGCAGTCTCGAAAAATTTCCAAGATCTGGAACAGATGCGGAAAGCGATGAAGACACAGCTGTTAATGACGGACATGTGGATGAAAGCGGCGACAGTGATGCCGGTGTATCTGATATTGACGGTGTTTTATGCACGGGACAGACCAAATGCTATGACAGCAATGAAGAAATAATCTGCCCGTCTTCAGATAGTGTTTATTACGGAACTGACGGCCAGTTCGCTCCGGAAGGGTTCTGTTTAATAAAAGATTTCGAAATAATAAGCAAATCCGGACAGGAAACAGTGATCGACAGAAATACAGGACTCGAATGGCAGAGACATAGTTTTAAAGAAAAATATTTCTGGGCTGATGCGCTAGATCTGTGCAAAAGTCTTGATCTCGGCGGACACAGTGACTGGCGGCTTCCGGGTATGGATGAACTCTGGACTATTGTGGACCTTGGCAGAAGGATGTCTCCTGCTGTCGATGAGGATGTTTTTCCTGATACTCCTGCCGACATTTTCTGGACATCTTCTGAATATGTCTCTGACGATAAGCTGGTGTTCTTTACCGATTTTCAATATGGAGGAACCGGATTCAGGCTCAAAAACGGTTCGTATTATGTAAGATGTGTCAGAAACCCCGGAATGCCTGATAACGGTTTTTCTGAAAAAACGGTCAAGGGTGATAAGTTGATAGCAGATTCCTCAACAGGTCTTTTGTGGACGGGGACCCCGGCACAGCAGAAAAAATGGAAGGACGCTTTGGTTTTCTGCAAGGATCTTAATTACGGAGGAAGAGCTGACTGGAGACTTCCGAACATCAATGAGCTGCAATCACTTATAGATCCTTCAAAAGACGGTGCTGCATCCTTGTTCCCTGACATGCCGCAGGAGAAAGTATGGTCATCTACGACCAATGCGCTGTATTATCTTTTTTATGGATTTACAGTTAATTTTCAGACAGGTGAGATCGCCGGTGAACAGAAACAGGACCTCCATCCTGTGCTTTGTGTCGTGAATGAGGAGATCGTTTCTGATGAAAATGAATGTTCTGAAAATAACGGATGTCCGGAAGGAGAGTTCTGTGTTAAAGGACAATGCCGCAATGATGATGCCGAATGTGCTTCTGATGATGAATGCCCGGAAGGTTATAGTTGTGTTGATGACCTTTGTTATCAGAACGGACTTTTTATTTCAAAATGGAAAACAGATAATGAAGGACTGACTTTTTCAAGGCAGATCAAACTGCCTTTAGTCGAGGATGGAGAATATGATTTCACTGTTTTCTGGGGTGACGGAACGAGTGATAAAATTACAAGCTGGGATGACGAAACAGCACTTCACACATACGATTCAGAGGGAACATACCTTGTTATTATAGATGGAGTTCTTTCCGGCTGGCAGTTCTGTATATTTAAAGCCTGGGAGGGAGAGTGCGCTTTAAGTGATGCACTGAAAATAATTGAAATATACCAGTGGGGGAATATGGCTTTCGGCAGCACTGACAGCCAGTTCAGAGGATGTTCCAATCTTGATATTTCAGCAGCAGACACACCGGATCTGACTAAAACATCGGACCTGTATAATACTTTTATGGACTGTGCTGAACTAATCGGTACAGATTCTTTCAACAAATGGGATGTGTCCAATATAAACTATATGAATGGAATGTTTCAAAATGCCAAATTGTTTGATCAGGACCTTTCAGGATGGGATGTTTCTAAAGTATTGCAGATGTCATACATGTTCGATGGGGCTGAGTCGTTCAACGGGGATATAACAACCTGGAATGTCATGAATACGACTCTTTTAAACGGCATGTTCGGATTCGCCGTTTCTTTTAATCAGGATCTTTCAAAATGGGACGTTTCCAATGTGATCGACATGAGTGAAATGTTCGATTCTGCCGAGTCATTTAACGGTGACATCTCGGGCTGGAATGTTTCAAAGGTGGACTATATGAACTTTATGTTTGACAATGCTTTGGCATTTAATCAGGATATATCGCAATGGGATGTGTCAAATGTCACTGAAATGAGAGCAATGTTTAGCGGTGCAGAGTCTTTTGATCAGGATATATCAGGGTGGGATGTCTCGGGTGTCAAAGACATGGTCGGGATGTTCGGCGGAGCAAAATCATTCAATCAGGATATTTCTAAGTGGAATGTTTCAAATGTGACCAGCATGACAGGGATGTTCAGTGGTGCTGAATCGTTCAATCAGGACATATCAGGGTGGGATGTCTCGAAAGTTTATGAAATGATAGTTATGTTTCACAATGCAGTATCATTCAATCAGGACATTTCAAGCTGGGATGTTTCAAGTGTAGGGAGCATGGAGGAGATGTTTAACGGTGCCGTTTCTTTCGATCAGGACCTTTCGGCATGGCAGGTGTCATCAGTATACGACATGGAATACATGTTCCATGGTGTGACTCTTTCCACCGCTAACTACGATGCTATTCTTAATAGCTGGAGTGAACAGTCTCTCTGCAAAAGTGTCAAATTTGACGGCGGAAATTCAAAATACAGTACTGCTGCTGAAGCGGCTAGAGCTAAGATAATAAATGATTTCAACTGGACAATAACTGACGGCGGGAAAGAATAATGAAATACTTTATCTTGTTTGTATTTATTTTTTCTATTTCATGCAGTCTTGAGAAGCTTGAAAGACCTTCTGCTGACGGTGATGATGCAGCAGCTGATTCTGATGATTCCGGCGGAGCGGGCGACAATGATACAGAGGAAATTTCTGACGAAGAGATCTTAGAACTTTCAGGTGTTGTGTGTACCGGACAGAAAAAATGTTATGACAGTGAAGATGAGATCAAATGCCCGGAATTCAATGAAGATTTTTATGGAACCGATGGTCAGTATGCTATGGAGGAAAAATGTATAGCGCGAAGCTATAAGGTGGAGACTTCTCTTGCAGGAGATGTTGTTATTGATAATGCGACAGGTCTTCAGTGGCAGAGGAATATTTCTACCACAGGCTATTCATGGAGTGATGCGGACATATACTGCCAAGGTCTTGAATATGCCGGATACGGTGATTGGAGACTTCCGGACTATGATGAGTTGTGGAGTATTGTAGATCACGGAGTCGAAGTTCCGCCGGCTATAAATGTTGATGTGTTTCCATATTGTCCCGAAGATATATTCTGGACATCAACAGAGTATGCTTCTGATAAAACGATAGGGCTGGTAATAGATTTTAAATACGGTATCACCGGGTTACGGTATAAGCACGGCATTAATTTTGTGCGTTGTGTGAGAAATGCAAAACTGCCCGGTAATGTTTTTAAAGTTGAAGAGAAAAAAAATGACAAAGTTGCAATAGACCGGTCAACAGGTCTCGTGTGGGCTTTAAAAGTTTTTTCTGAGATGTCATGGGGTGAAGCTCTGAATGTCTGCAAAAGTTTAAATTATGGCGGAAGGTCAGCATGGAGACTGCCGAACATCAATGAACTTCAGACGCTGATGAATTTTTCAGAAAAAGATGATTCTGCTGCTGATTTTCCGTTTAATCAAGGCGGGAGATACTGGTCTTCCACGACAGACCTGCTTTATTATGATTTCTATGCATTAACTGTTGATTTTACAAATGACGAGATCACCGGGAATTATAAACCTGATATGGCCGGTGTCATTTGTGTGACCAGAGTAAGCGGAGATTTCGGTCCGTGCAATTCGGATAACGGGTGTCAGGAAAACAGAAAATGTATAAACGGAGGGTGTGCTCTGCCTGATAGTTTTGTTTCAAAATGGAGTACAACTTACAATGAAGCTCCGGATAATCACACTATAAGGCTTCCTCTTGTTGAAAACGGAAAATACGATTTTACTGTAGACTGGGGTGACGGAACCTCAGGCAGAGTAACTAAGTGGGACAGCATTGAAGCGGATCATACTTATAAACAGGAAGGAAAATATGTTGTGGTGATTGAAGGAACTATATCGGGCTGGCAATTTTGTAATTTAGAAGATATTTCTGAAGGACTTGATTGCGGTGATTCACAAAAACTGCTTGAGATAGGGCAGTGGGGAGGGTTTTCTTTCGGAAGCACAGAAAGCCAGTTCATGAATTGCATGAACCTTGACATAAAAGCTGTAGATGTTCCTGATCTCGACGGTACAACAAGTCTCAAAAATGCTTTTAACAGCTGTGAGAACCTTAAGGCGAACGAACATTTCAATGAATGGGATGTTTCAGGTATAAAAAACATGGAAAACATGTTTTACTCTGCAACAGTGTTCAATGGTAAAATTTCCGATTGGAATGTTTCTAATGTGGTATATATGAATGGAATGTTCAACTCAGCGGTTTCATTTAATCAGGACATCTCGAAATGGAATGTTTCAAAAGTCGCGGACATGAAATTCATGTTCTATGCTGCAGAATCTTTTAAAGGTGATATTTCAAACTGGGATGTTTCTAATGTAAGAAATATGTGGTACATGTTCGCCTTCAGTTCATTTGACGGAGATCTGTCCAAATGGGATGTCTCCAATGTTATACAAACATCCGGTATGTTCCTTAACACGCCGTTCAATAGTGATATTTCAGGATGGAATGTGTCAAACCTGACTTCTGCGGAAAGTATGTTTTACGGGGCTTCGAAGTTTGATAAAGATATTTCCGGCTGGAATGTTTCCAATGTAACTAATATGAGTGAAATGTTCGGTGCGGCTGTTGAATTCAATCAGGATGTTTCCGGCTGGGATGTATCAAAAGTGACCGATATGTCAAGAATGTTCTTCCATGCATATAAATTCAACAAGAATATTTCAAAGTGGAATGTTTCGAAAGTGCTGTATATGCAAGAGATGTTTGCAAATGCCGGAGCATTCGATCAGAATCTTTCGGACTGGGATGTATCGAGTGTAATAGATATGACCTCAATGTTTGACAAGATAACCCTCTCCACCGCAAACTACGATGCGATCCTTAACGGCTGGAGCGGACTTGTTTTACAGAACGATGTTGATTTTCATGGGGGGAACTCTAAATACAGTTCAGCGGCAGAAGCGGCGAGAGCTAAGATAATAAATGATTTCAACTGGACAATAATTGACGGCGGCAAGGTGGAGGAATGAAGTATTTATTGTTGGGTTCGATTTTTTTGATCATTGCGTGCAATCAGCCTTTAAAGCAGGATCAGGACTATGATGCCTATGAAAAAACAGACGATGAAGATGTTGCCGATCAAAACGGCTCAGATGAAAACGGCTCAGATGAAAACGACTCGGTTGAAATAATAACAGACGATGAATGGAATGATGATCAAAAATGTTATTCAAACAACGATTGTCCATTAGGATCGACATGTTTTCATGAGCGATGTTATCCTCCGGATATTTTTGTTTCCAGGTGGGATATAACCAAATATGGAGTATCTTCAGGATATGAAATAAAACTCCCCCTTGTGGAAGGCGGGATATATGATTTTACTGTATATTGGGGTGATGGATCTGAAAGCAGGATCACTTCATGGAATGATCCTGAGTCAACACACAAATACGAAGATAATAGAGAATATACTGTTGCAATAAAAGGAATAATTACAGGATGGCAGTTTTGTTTTTTTAATGAATTGATTAATGACTGCGAGTTGAGTGATTCATATAAGTTATTAGAAATAAGTCAGTGGGGAGGTCTGGCTCTGGGGGACACAGAATACCAATTTGGAAATTGTACTAATTTGACCATTGTTGCTGAAGATGTTCCTGATTTAAGTAAAACAAAAAGCTTAAAAGGAATGTTCTGGGGCTGTGCTAAAATGGCCGGCAGTCAATCTTTCAATGACTGGGATGTTTCAAACATAACTGACACGAGCGGGATGTTTTATAAAGTGCGCCGTTTTAATCAGGAAATCTCAAATTGGAATGTATCAAATGTAAAGGATATGAGCTATATGTTTTATGAAAATATTGATTTTAACAAAGAGCTCTCAAGCTGGAATGTATCTAATGTAACGGATATGAGCTATATGTTTTATCATGCTGAGTTATTTGACAGCAATATTTCGGGATGGGATGTTTCAAGAGTTACAAATATGAGTGGGATGTTTGCATATGCGGAATCTTTTAATCAGGATATATCAAACTGGAATGTCTCTAATGTGAAAGATATGAGTAAAATGTTTCTTAGTGCACCTTTTGATCAGGATTTGTCAGACTGGAATGTTTCTAGTGTAGCCGATATGAGCGAAATGTTTTCTTATGCGACGGTTTTTAATGGTGATATTGCAGACTGGGATGTCTCTAATGTCACCAGTATGAGTGAAATGTTTCAATTTTCTAAATTGTTCAATAGAGATATCTCAAAATGGAATGTTTCCAAAGTTAAGGATATGAGCGCAATGTTTCATGATGCACTATTGTTTAATCAGGATATTTCGAGCTGGAATGTATCGAATGTGACCAGCATGACAGGGATGTTCAGTGGTGCAGAATCATTTAATCAGGATATTTCAAAGTGGAATGTTTCCAATGTAACCGATATGAGCTGGATGTTTACTGATGCTAAATTATTTGATCAGGACATTTTAAGTTGGAATGTGTCAAATGTCACCAATATGGCTGGTATGTTTTGTGTGACATCATTCAACAGGGATCTTTCGAAATGGGATGTTTCAAATGTAACTGATATGAGTTTTATGTTTGAAGGCGCAACGGTATTTAATGGCAATCTTTCTGACTGGGATGTTTCTAAGGTCACAAATATGAATGCAATGTTCTGGGGCGCAAGATTATTTAATCAGGATATTTCGAACTGGAATGTATCGAATGTAACAGATATGAAAAGAATGTTCTATGGAGCGGAGAATTTTGATAATGACATATCAAGCTGGGATGTTTCCAGGGTAACAGATATGAGCTGGATGTTTAGTGATACTGTATTTAATCAGGATATTTCAAATTGGGATGTTTCAAATGTTAAAGACATGAGCGTTATGTTTGCAAATACACCATTTGATCAGGATATTTCAAACTGGGATGTTTCAAGTGTAAGCGATATGTATCTAATGTTCGGTTTTACATCTTCATTTAACCAGGACATCTCGAAGTGGAATGTATCAAATGTTACAGATATGGGTTCAATGTTCAGTGATGCCGTATCATTTGATCAAGATCTTTCAAATTGGAATGTTTCAAATGTGAAGGTCATGACAATGATGTTCGACGGTGTGACTCTTTCAACCGCAAACTACGATGCGATCCTTAACGGCTGGAGCGAACTTGTTTTACAGAACGATGTTGATTTTAATGGCGGGAATTCAAAATACAGTTCAGCGGCAGAAGCGGCAAGAGCTAAGATAATAAATGATTTCAACTGGATAATTACTGACGGCGGGTTGGAATAGACTTATCAGAACCTGAACTCGAATCCTAAAGAGAAATCGAACATCATCAGCACATCATCGTGGAAATCCGGTTTGATATTAAGATATGATCTGAGATATGCATTGTCATCGAACTTTATTCTTGTGTGCATAAATAGCGAATAGCCTGCATCAACGGTCTGGAAGGTGGTGATGTTCAGCGGAAGCCATACGAAACCTGCGCCGAGTATCGCGGTGTTTTTTATATTACCGCTAAGTGCAAGCTGAAGAATGCCGTCGGGGAATTCAGGGTGCATGAAGCCTGTCGACACCCAGACAAGGTTCATTTTTCCTGCTTCGATGAGGCCTCTTCCCATCGGTATTACATTTACGGTATCCCTTCTGTTGTTCCTGTATTCATCCCACATGAATACGCTCAAGTCTGTCCTTATGTGAAGATAGTCCCACCAGAAGGACATTCCGGCATCGAGATATCCGCTGTTTCTCAGCGTTGAAGGTGAATCATCCTCGACACCTTCATCAACTTCGCCTGCATTGTAGTCATGGCTAAGTTTTACAGATTTTGAATATGCTGCGCCTGAGTGGAATTCCCAGTTCTTATGGAACCTTTTATCATAGTTGAGCTTTGCTGTTCCCTGAACATATCTGTCTGTGGTCGAGCATGTAGATACCGTGAAGGGATTGTATGATCCCGTGAATGTGAAGCTGTCGTTTGAAGATCTGTCAGCAGGGCTTCCCGCTTCGATAGTTCCAACAAGAAGCAGTGCAAAAACAATGAATTTCGTTTGTTTTGAGCTCATGACCTCCTCCTTTTTTAAAGGATTATGCAATATAGTAGCATTTTTTAGAAGATTTTATTTTTTCAATCTGCCGGACACTTCAGGAATGTATTTCCAGTACTGTTTCGGCATGAAGGACTGCTGAAGTTTCGGGTTTTTCCGGTATTCGATCGCGATATTGTCAAAATAGCTTTTCCAGAGCGTTTCAAAAGGGTCCTCAACTCCATTCTTTTCATAAAGTGCAGTAAGTTCAAGTATCTGCGTTTCATCGAAAAACGCCTGAACAGGAACATGTCCGTTATAGAAAATGCCTGTCGACCGTTCTGTGTCATGAAGTATCCACTGCTGGTTAGGAAGTCTTCTCCTGAAATGTTCGGAAAGCATGGGCAGAACAAAAGATCTGCTGAAATAAGGTCCGTAAAAAATATTGCCTATCTTTCTGAACCTGAGAAGTCCTTTGAGCTTGTGGGCCTCTCCGGCAGTTCTTCTTGCCGCTTTTGTCACAATGTTCACGCAAGGTTCTGCAAGGTGAGTTAATGCAAAAAGTCCGTTATTTCTAACATAACAGAGGAATGACGGGGTCTGTTCAAATGCATTTGTTCTGCTGTCAGAAAAAGCATAGAGAAGTCTTTTTACAGCTTCGTTGTATGCTTCATCTGATAGTGCCGGCTGATAATGATCGACGGATGGGTCAAGAGTAACTGCTTCTTCAAATATTCCCGGAATGTATGAATCGGCGCTCTGGAGCCTGTCACCATTTTCAGAGATGTTCCACAGAACAGGCAGAACGGACTGAAACCCGGCAAGGGTGCCGTCAAAAAGATAGACTCTGCTCATAACGGTTCAGTTGAGAAGAGTTTCATCTGATATGGACCCGGTTCATGCGACTCAGCGAGAGATCTGTAGACTGTCTGAAGCTTTTCTGTGACAGCCGGCATCCTGACCCCTTTGCAGGTGATGAAGTATTTCGCCCTTTTCATTACCACCCCGAGCTGTCTGAGGTTGTCAAAGCCAAGATAGTGAGTTCTTCTTGCAAGGATTATCCTTTTTGCAGACCTCGGTCCTATTCCGGGAACCCGCAGAAGCATTTCATGGTCGGCTGTGTTCACTTCAACAGGGAACAGGTGAAAATGATTGAGCGCCCAGTTCGCCTTGGGATCGAGGGATATGTCAAGCATCGGGTGTTGCGGAGAAAGTATTTCATCGGCATTGAAATAGTACTGCCGCATCAGAAAATCTGCCTGATACAGCCTGTGTTCACGCAGAAGGGGAGGTTCGCGGAGCACCGGAAGGCGGGAATCGTTATTGACAGGAATGAAGGCGCTGTAGTAGACGCGGCGGAGGTTGAATTTGTGATACATGGCCTCACTGAGCTTAACAATTGTGAGGTCTGTCTCGGGTGTCGCGCCTACTATCAGCTGAGTTGACTGCCCCGCCGGTGCGAACCTGGGGGCGAAACGGCTTATTTTTCGTTCTTCGGTACTTGTTATCACTCCGTCAGTTATCTGTTTCATGGGTTCGAAGATGTCTGTGTGTTTTTTGTCGGTCAGTCTTGTCAGGCTTTCTTTCGAAGGAAGTTCGATATTGACCGAAATGCGGTCGGCAAGTTTCCCTGCCTTGTCGATAAGTTCTTTTGATGCTCCGGGGATCGCTTTGACATGTATGTATCCGCCGAAACGGTATTCGCACCTCAGTATGCGAAGTGCCTCGCTCAGAAGTTCCATCGTGTGATCAGGATTTTTAATAATTCCGCTTGAAAGGAACAGCCCTTCGATGTAATTTCTTTTGTAAAATCCGATAGTAAGATCGGCTATCTCCCTGGATGTGAAAGCGACTCTTTTTATGTCATTGCTTCTTCTGTTTATGCAGTAAGCGCAGTCATAAATGCAGAAATTCGTGAAAAGCACCTTGAGCAGGCTTATGCATCTGCCGTCATCCGCCCAGCTGTGGCATATTCCGCATGCCTTGCCGTTGCCTATGCCCCCTTTCGGAGTATTCCTGAAACTGCCTGACGAGGCGCAGCTTGCATCGTATTTGGCGGAAGCACTTAATATTTCAAGCTTTTCCATTATATCCACAGGTGTTCTCTCCCGAACTTGTCAGGCAATGATACCTAACAAAAAACAGGATGTCAAATTAATTGTGTGAGGTTTTTAAAAACTGAACTCCATCCCGAGGGAACCTTGAACTATTCCTTCAGGTGGGGATATCGGTACAAAATTTATATAAGATTTGATTGCAAAAATGTCGTTGATTTTAATTTTTGTCCGTAAAAAAAGCGAAAACATCTGATCAGTCTGCTGTGCTTCCCATATAGAGTGATTAACTGGCAGCAATACAATCCCGCCGCCAAGCTCGGCTTTGTTTTTTATATTGCCGTTCAATGCTATTTGAAGCATTCCGTAAGGATATTCCTGATAAAAAGAACCTGTTGATATCCATAAAAAATCCATTTTTCCAGCTTCAATAATTCCGCCGCCCATAGGCATAAGACTGATTTTTTTATTTATTCCGACCAGAGTTTTACCTTTGTATTCCTCCTGATAATTGTCATATGCAAATAAGGTGAAGTCAGCTCTGATGCGGAGATAATCCCACCAGAAAGACATTCCGATATCGCCAAAACCGCTGTTTTTAAATTCTCCCGGCGGAGTTGTTTCATCATATGGATCTTTATGCTCTTCGTGAGAAATTCTTTTTGATCTTGAATAAGCCACCGCAGTATGGAGTTCCCAGTTCTTGTGGAATCTTTTGTCGTAATTTATCTTTGCCGATCCTTGAACATATCTGTCAGTTGTGGAACAGGTTAAAACACTGAAAGGATTGTACGAACCTGATACAGTTATTTTGTCATTCACATTTTTATCTTGGGGCGATGCCGCCTCGATAGTTCCGATGAAAAGAAGCGCAAAAATTATGAATTTTGTTATTGCCTGTTTATTCATTACTTCAGTGCACCGATATTGAGGACTGAGAAATAGAACTGTCCGTTTTTGGGAGGAAGAGGATCATAATCGGCTGTAACTGTAAATATTCCGTCAGGGTCTTTGTCTGAGATCGCCACGCTGAAATCGGCATAAAATTCATAGTCGCCGATGATCTGAGTTTCGCCGTTTCGGATCAGAACAACTTCATCAAGACCTTCAACATCAAACTGTACAGGCGGCTGAATGGTGTAGTTGGGAATGTCATAGCCGTTATATCCCATTCCATAGACACAATGCACAGCACAATCAAGCATTGTTGATCTGTACGCCAGCAGATCGGGTTTAAGACCGAAATTGCCCGGCATAACACGGTTCACAGCAATCCAGGTGCCGTCTTCATAAGCTACAGCGTGCACTTTTTCGTATCCCCAGTAGACAGGTCCGGTGTAGAAAACGATCTTTTTTCCGATCATAGAGTCATTGAAAAGATCCCTATCGTATCCATTGAATCTTATTGTATATCTGTCAGCGCCCCAGCATTTTTCTCCTTCTGAAATGCCTGAAATGTCTGTATATATCTGTTTTTCCGAAACATAATAGAAATCTGATTCAGGGATAGTGGCATCAGCGGAAAAGTTTTCAATTTCTCCGCCTTCTATACTGTCAATGGTCATAGTGCATATCATTCCTGAATGCTCAGGATCTATTATGGTATGATCGGCAGGCTCAATAAGATAAAGCATTTTGAATGTTCTTTCGCCGGGATTTGCACACTTATCTTCTTCATAAGTGACTTTTATGAAGGTATCGGTTCCTCCGTCAGCCTGTCTGCAATTTTCTTCATCAATAGGAGAGTCTTCATCATCGGATTTGTTATCCTCTGTTTTGTCATCAGATCCGTTCAATGAAAAGCGGGATAGAAAAACAGATCCTTCATTATCGAAGTTCTCGTTGAATCCAGTGAAAAAAACATTTCCATTCATGTCGGAGGCAATAGAATAAATATTGCTTTGTTGACCATTGCTCCATTCATTCGAGTATTTGCTGTTTCCATTATAATCAAATACTGAGACAAGAAATGAATTACGACAACCGTTATCTTTACAATAGTTGCTGTTTGAAGCACTTCCAGTTACAACGACACGACCTTTTCCGTCTAGAGTCAATGAGTATCCCGCATCCCAAGCTTCAGTTCCGAACTGTTTTGTCCATTCTATTTCTGATCCGGAATTGAATTTTGTTAAGAAAATATCGGTATCTCCGGCTGAAACATTTCCTTCAAAAGTTCCAGAAGTCATTCCGGAAACAAAAATCGATCCATCGGAATCTACAGAAATTGAATTGCCTACTGTCCATTTTTCCGGGACACCCCAGTTTTTACTCCACAATTTCTTTCCGTTCCCGTCAAATTTTACGATGAAGCTTTCACTTCTATCACCGACGCCGTCTGAATCGGGATTGTCTTCCGTTCTGCCTACTGCATAAACATTTCCGGAAATGTCAGTTGCAACAGCTTCAACCATAAAGTGATTTTCTTCATCCCACTCTTTTTCCCACAATTTCATGCCATCTCTGTCTGTTTTCATTAAATAAGGTTTCTTTGATGTATCATTGAGACCGCCGACAAAAATATTTCCTGATTTATCTATTGCAATACTGTGTATGTAGAACTTTTTATCGAACGGACGACTCAATTCAATTGTGCCGGCACTATTAAATTTTGTAATAATTAAATAGTCAATTCTGTTGCTTACTACAAAGCAGTTGTTTCTGCTGTCAGTGACTATAGTTTTTCCTTCAATCACCGTACCGATTAAATCATTGAGAACGCTCCAAATGATTGTTCCGTCAGAAGATATTTTGGTGAGAAAAAATGGTTTAGAATCATTTTCTGCATTTTCGCTTTCATCAGAATTTTCAATATTGTCGCCAGCAACAAAAATGGATCCGTCTTTTGAAACTGCAACACTTTTCCCGAGGTCATTTTGTACAGACGCACCAAAACCCCAGTAAATTGTCCATTCTTCATAAAATGGATCGCCAGCTTTATCAGTACTGTTTTCCCCGCAGGAAATGAAAACCGCCAGCAGTAGAAACATAAATAACTTCGTCATGTTAATCTCCTTAAAAACTGAACTCCATTCCGAGGGAGCCTTCAAACATCATTTCGGGATCTTCATAATGATAAGGTTTGATATTTAAATATGATTTTAATGCGATTTCTTCCGATGCCTGAATTTTAAACCTGAAAAATGCTGAAGGGAAGGGCATTTCAGCAGTTTCAAAAACGGATGTATTTATTGCAAGAACTAAAACTCCTCCACCTAATTCAACGCTGTCGTTTATTTTTCCGTTCAGTGCAAGTTGAAATAATCCGTATGGATACTCATTGTGAAAGAACCCTGTGGAAATCCACAACCGGTCCATTTTACCGGCTTCCATCAGCAACCCTCCAACCGGAAAAACACCGACTGTACCATCCTCCCTGTCAGCAATACAAACCTTTAAATCTGCTCTTATTCTAATGTAATCCCACCAGAAAGATAAGCCTGCATCAATATATCCTGAAATATTTGCAACCGGAGGATTGTAAAGAATTTCCGGGTTTTCTGTAAAAGGTTCAACATCAGGATTATAGAAAGTCCTTTTGGATTTTGAAATTGCAGATGAAGAGTGAAATTCCCAGTTTTTATGGAATCTTTTGTCGTAATCAATTTTTAAAGTTCCCTGTATGTATTTTTCTTCAAGATTTGAGTCGCTGACATATTTTGAAGAGAACATAAAAGGATTATATGAACCTGATACAGTTATCTTGTCATCGGAACTTTTATCAACAGTTGATGCCGCTTCAACAGTCCCGATGAAAAGAAGCGCGAAAATTATGAATTTTGTTATTGCGGATCTGCTCAAATATTTCTCCTTAAATCATCACGGCTCTATCACCGGAACAGGAGTCAGTTCCCACGCTTCACCGTTCCCAAGCTGACCGACACTGTTGCTGCCCCAGCAAAATAATTTACTGTCCCTTATTCCGCAAATGTAATTTCTTCCTACTGAAACTGATGTCCAGTCAGAATCATTTCCAATCTGTTCAATACCTTCTTTATAATAGGCACAAAACAGTTTTCCGGATTTAATTCCGCAGATATCATATTCACTGGAAGAAACATCTGTCCAGTCGTTTTCGCTGTTATCAAAATTAAAGTCGAGTTCGTTCCATCCCCAGCAGGAAACATCTCCGTTCCTTATCCCGCAAATATAACCTGAACTCACATAAATAACTGACCAGTCGCTGAACTCACCGACTCTGGTAGGTGATTTAATGTTGATTTCAGAATCAATTCCAAGATCTCCGTTTAGATTATCACCCCAGCAATAAAGTTCACCACCGCGGATTCCACAGGCACGACGATAATCGGATGAAATTACATTCCAGTCATTATGTTCATCCATCTGAACAAATGGCTGATACTCTCTTTCGGCACAGAAAAGTTTGCCTTCGCTTATTCCGCATACGCCTGAACCAAAAATTGAAACGGATGACCATTCAATGTTTTCCTCATTTTCAATATCTCCGATGTAACCCCAGCAACTGAGTTTTCCGTTGTTTTTTATTCCGCAACTACTGTTATTTCCAGTTGTAACACTTTTCCAGTTACCCGAATCAACTGTCTGAACCGGAATCTGTCTGTTAATTTGAGTACCGTCACCGAGTTCTCCTGAATAATTCCATCCCCAGCAGTAAAGTTCGCTGTTTCTGATTGCGCAGGTATGTGAATCGCATGCCGAAACCGTTCCCCAGTCTGACAAACTTCCGATTTGAACCGGATCTGCGGAAAATGAATCTTCTCCGTTTCCAAGTTTCCCAAATTCATTGCTGCCCCAACAGTAAAGACCAGTTCCATCGATGCCACAGGTATGACTCTGTCCTGTAGAAACAACTGACCACCCGGAGCTTCTGTCAACTCTGACTGGTTTTTCCCTCTCTTCGTTTGTTCCGTCGCCAAGCTGACCGTAATAATTATTCCCCCAGCAGTAGAGTTCACCATTTCTGATTCCGCAGGTGTAATTCAGAAAACCCGATAAGGACTGCCAGTTTCTGTTATTGTCCAATTCGAACGGTTCTACAGCTTCAGTTTTATATTTGTCTGCATCCCAACAGTAAATTCGGTTATTTTTAAGTCCGCACGGTTTGTGTCCGCCAGCTGCGACATCTTTCCAGTTGTTTTCTGCATTGATTTTTACTGGTGAACTGAAGTTTTCATAAGTTAATCCCTCTGTGTATTCCAGATATCCTCCACCCCAGCAGTAAAGCCCGCTTGATCTTATTCCGCAAGTATGCGATTCTCCTGCTGAAACGGTCTGCCAGTCATTGTCACTGCCGACTCTGGATGGCTCCTCCTTATTTTCAGTTGTGCCGTCACCGAGTTCTCCTCTAAAATTATTTCCCCAGCAGTATAGTTCTCCATTTCTGATTCCGCAGGTGTGCCTGAAACCGCAGACAACCTTTGTCCAGTCGCTGTCACTTCCTATTCTGCCGGGACTTAACATTTTTTTATCTACACCCGGAATAAGATCGGAAAAATAAAGGTTGCCCCAGCAATAAAGTTCACCTGATTTTATTCCGCAGGTATGTTGATAACCGGCTGAAATATCTGTCCAGTCATTTTCAGTACCTATTTTTAACGGAGTTATTTCGCCGACTTGAGTTCCATTACCAAACTGACCAATATAATTAGCTCCCCAGCAGAAAAGTTCACCATTCTTTATTCCACAGGTATGATGTCCGCCTACAGCAAGAACGGCCCACTCACTTTTATTTACTATTTCGTCATCAGGCGAATCATTTTTACCATTTGTGCCTGATGAGATATTGCTGCACGAAATGAAAAACAGTGCGGTCAGAATAATTGATAGTTGAATTATTGTCCTAACCATCTTTTTCTCCGTTTTAAGCGCTTTTTTGTGCCGTTGCGGTGTTTATTTTATTTAAATTCGATTCAATTAAAAGTTTAATAATAATTAAGTCTGTCTGTCACTAAAGATTGCACAGATAAAGGAGCTGTTTATGAAAAAGCTGTTATTTCTGCTGTTTGTTGTTGTTATCTCCTTCGGGTTGTCAGCTGAGGATCTCAAAAAAGAGCCTAAAGAAAAAAAACCGGTTGAATGGGTCTCTTTGAATATCGGAGCAGGTGTTTTCAAGCCAAGCGGCAGCATTCCGGTCCCGAGTTTTTTATTTCAACTGGGTCTTATGACATTAAGACTTGATAATTTTTATATCGGCCCATATGTTGAATGTTTTCAAATATTTTCAATATCTTCAGGGATTTCTGCCGGATTAAGGTTCCCTGTTTCTGAAAATCAGAAGAACTACATCAGTTTCGGAGCAGAAATAGGTGGCGGAAGAGATCTTGGCTGGTCAATGACAAACGGTTTCCTTTCTACAGGATTGAATCTGGAATACAGACGGTTTTTTAGAAACGGAGTCAACAACGGCATCGGAATGGAAGGCAGCGTGGTTTTCTGCAAAAACAAAGGTGGTAGTTTCGGACCGTGGGGCCCCGGATTATATGTCTACTATATTATCGGATACTGAGATCACGCCAGTTCGCCGGAATTTATGAAGTTAAGGATGATCTTTCTTATTTCCGGTGCGGCTTCGGTCGCTTTTCTGTGGATGACTTTTGAGAAGCAGTAGTCCATTGACGGTTCCGGGTCGCGGTTGTTCAGAACCGAGAATCTGAAGTATTTCGCTATCCCGCCTGCATCAATTACCTGCCCCGATGTGCCGATGGCCACAAAAAGCCCTTTGTGACATTCAGTTATTTTTTCATAAAGGGTCTGATATTCGGGAGCCGGTTCGTGGAACATCACGACATTGTGCCTGACATTACCGCTTCGGCACTGAGGACAGATATGGCCTTTTACCGGTCCGTAGCCGATATCCCAGATATGACCGCATGATTCGCACCGCAAGTCTCTCAAAGTGCCGTGAAGATGGATCACATCAGTACATTCAGCCCTTTCCAGCAGATCATCTACATTCTGGGTCAGCACGGCGATGTTTTCAGGAAAAGCATTTTTAAGTTCAGCGATCATCAGATGAGCCGCATTAGGCTGTTTGTCAGCGATGTCACGCCTTCTCATATCATAGAAATCGAGAACTTTAGATCTGTCTTTTATGAAACCCTCGGCAGAACAGACCTCCATTACATCAAATTCCTCCCACAGCCCGTTAGAATCGCGGAAAGTCCTTATCCCTGACTCAGCAGAAAGCCCTGCACCTGAAAGTATAAGCACTTTGTTCATTTTCCACTCCTTTTATAAGATCTGTATTAAGTTTTAGGATATAAAACTACAAAACACAAAAAAAATGGTTATATTCGGAGCGAAAAGACGATGGAGCCTTGAAGTGAGAGGACTGATAAGCAGGGCGAAGCTCAACGAACTTCTTGAAAAAGCCAAGCTCAAAGAAAATACATTCCTTATATTTGTCGCCATACTTATCGGGGTGTCCGCAGGATGTGCATTCCTTTTCTTTCACTGGCTCATCGACCATATTTCAATGTTCTGCGTTGGCGAAAACACAAATAACAGCGTCGCCGGATTTAAAAGGCTCCCTCTTTATTACCAGATACTTCTGCCACTTTCTGGTGTTTTCATAAGCGGCTTCATCATCAGATACATCAGCAGGGAAAGCGGAGGTGCCGGCATAGGGCTTCTTCTGAAGTTTATGAAGGTTAAAAAAGGTATAATGCCTCCGATGATGACATTCTTCAAGATCATAACTTCGGCTCTTTCGATAGGGACAGGCATTCCGCTTGGAAGTGAAGGTCCGATAATAATGATAGGTTCATCTGTAGGTTCTACATTCGGACAGCTTCTCAGCATGCCGGTGTCAAGAATAAAACTTTTTGTCGGCTGCGGTGCCGCGGCAGGGCTTGCGGTGGCATTCAACGCTCCGATAGCAGGAACGATACTTGCGGTTGAAACCATACTTGGCAGTTATGCGATAGGAACGCTCACTCCGATAGTTGTGGCGGCGGCTACAGCAAGCTTCTTCGGAGCATTCTTCCTTCCCGGACATGAAGTGATCCCGCATGAGGCACTTGCTCTGTCATCACCGATAAACAGCGGGACCCAGATATTTCTGTTTGTGATCTTCGGATTGATAAACGCATTTCTGGGCCTTGGACTTATAAAGCTCACATACAGGAATTCAGTATATTTCGACAGATTTAAAAGCAGACTGCCTGAATTCATTCACATTCCTCTTTTTCTTCTTCCTTTTGCTGTGACAGTTCCGTTCGTTCCTGAGATCTTCGGTCTGGGTAAGGACATAATGATACAGGCCGGAGGTTTCACACCGCAGTTCCTGATCGGTCTTGCAGTGCTCAAGCTTCTTTTTCTTTCAATAGCTTTTGCAAGCGGTGCATCGGGCGGAATTTTTCTGCCTATCCTTTTTGTGGGATATATTTTCGGTCTCGGTTTCGGGAAACTTGTTCCTGTCATGTTTGCCGGCATGGACCCGGGGATAGGTCTCAGCTTCGCTTCAGTCGGAATAGGAGCTCTTCTCGGTGCCGCGACTCAGGAACCTATTTCCTCTCTTCTGATAGTGTTTGAGATCACAAGGGATTACAACATGATGCCGGCTCTTATGCTTTCAACGGTAGTTGCAGTCATGATTTCGAAAACCATGTCAAAATATTCGATATACAACTATCAGCTTTTCAAAGAAGGTATTCCGCTGGAGGATAACGAGGAATCCACCGTGATGTCTGAAAACAGTGTCCGTCTCTGCATGAGAGAGATCAATGATTTTACTAAAATACATAGCTCAGTCCCGAAGATAAGTGCGGATGCGACCCTTACCGAAGCAATGAAAATGATGACTGAAAAAGGTATCACAGGACTTGTCGCTGTCGATGAAAAAGGCGAACCTGCCGGAACGATACATGAGCACGACCTGATAGACTTCTACAACAGGGAGATACTTTCCAAAGGAAGTCTTCTTAAAACTGTTCAGAAATGTACAGATGCCGGGAATCAGCACATACTGCTCGAGGATGAGTTTGTCATTGAGACCGTTAGATCAACACCTTCTATGTGGAACAGGACCATTATCGACCTGAGACTCAGAGAGAGGTTCAATATTCTCGTTCTTGCTGTGAGGGAGAAGGGAAGCACAAAAAGCACAATATGCCCTTCAAGAAGCCTTCAGCCTGGGGATGATCTCATAACTGCGGGGAAAAAAGAGGATATCGTCCGTTTTAAGAATGAGATCGGACTTTAGATCTGAACTGTTGATTTTATATCCGGTTTTATATAGACTTCAGTGTCATTTTGTTTCAGGAGGGATGAATGCTTAAGGAGAACCTTGTAAACGCGTTCGAAAGCACTGTGAAAAGGAACTGGGAAAGACCGTGTTTCAGTGATTATGAAAAAGACCCTTTAACTTTCGGAGAAGTGGCAAGCCTCATCAAGGAGCTTCACACGATATTCGAGGAATGCAGAATAGCCGAGGGCGACAAGATAGCACTTGCAGGAAAGAACAGCGCTAACTGGGCAGTTACATATCTCGCCGCAGTATCATACGGTGCAGTGATCGTTCCGATACTTACCGATTTTGCAGTTGATGAGATACACCACATCGTGAACCATTCAGAGTCCAAGCTCCTTTTTGCAAGTGAATCAATATATGAAAGGATCGAAGATGTTAAGCTTGAAGGGCTCAAAGCGATATTCAACCTTGACACTTTTGCGGTCTACCATGCATATGAAAAAGGGCTCGAGACCAGAATACTGGTAGCGGTCAACGATTTTAAGAAACAGGCTCAGGTCACACGCGAACAGATATCTTTCAAAAAGACCGGCGGGGAAAAGCTCGCCTCGATAGTCTACACTTCAGGAACCACCGGTTTTTCAAAAGGGGTTATGCTTTCTCACAACTGCCTGATGGCGAATGTCCAGTTCTTTCTTGATAATCTGCCGGTCAAAGATGATTCCAGAGTGCTCTCTTTCCTGCCGCTTGCACACTGTTTCGGATGTGCTTTTGACTTTCTTAGCCCGTTTGTAAAAGGGTGCCACATAACATTCCTTTCAAAGATCCCGACTCCGAAAATAATACTCAAAGCCTTTGAAGAGGTCCGTCCGGTCGTTATATTCGCAGTTCCTCTGATACTTGAAAAGATCTACAGGGCCAGGATCATGCCTCTCCTTGAATCAAAGAGGATGAAAATACTTCTCAAGACACCTGTTCTCAACAAGATCGTGCTTAAAAAGATAGGTAAGGGGATAAATGACGCTTTCGGCGGAACACATTACGAAATAATAGTGGGCGGAGCGGCGTTCAACTATGAGATAGAGGACCTTTTCATGAGAGCAGGCGTCAAAGTCACTGTCGGTTACGGAATGACAGAATGCGGACCTCTTATAAGTTATGCCGATTACTACAAGGGAAGGCCGGTGGGAAGCTGCGGAAAGGCGATAAACTATCTTACTGTCAGAATTGACAGTCCGGATGAGAAAGGTGTCGGAGAGATCTGTGTTAAAGGCGAGAATGTGATGGACGGCTATTACAAGATGCCGGAGCAGACAAAAGAAGCGATAGATGAGGACGGCTGGCTCCATACCGGAGATCTCGGCTACATTGACCGTGACGGTTTCATTTTCATAAGCGGAAGGTCCAAGAACATGATACTTTCTTCATCAGGCCAGAACATATATCCTGAAGAGATCGAGGCTAAAATAAATTTCATGCCTTATGTCGTTGAATCACTTGTGCTCGATGCAGGTGAGGGGATACTTGTAGCCTTTGTATATCCTGACAAGGAGAAGATGCAGAAAAACGGAATAACGGAAGAACAGCTTGTAGAGATAATGGCACAGAACCGTACGAAACTCAATGAAACACTTCCTTCATTTGCCAAAGTCTCCGAAATAAGGACATATCCCGAAGAATTCGAAAAGACCTCTACAAAAAAGATAAAAAGAAGACTTTATACATCTCTGGTAAGTCCTGAAAAGAAATAAATGGAAGAGAAACGGTTCATATCAGACAGTTTTTCGTTCATCCTTGAACTCGGCTCTTTTGTTCTGACCATTTTCTTTGCATTCCACTTTGCATGGACGGCGAAGGATCTTCTGTGGAGCCTGTGGATATCAAGTCTCACGATAGGTTATTTCACGATACTCACTGGAATGGCGGGGAACCTTTTTCACGGAAGGATGGCCGATGAGAGCGGCGGCGGTGAAGATCATGATGAAAACGGACTTAAACCTGATCCGAAGAAGCTTCAGAACACAGGTGCGGCAATGGCGGTGTTCTTTCTTCTGCCCGTGCTCGGATTCTTCGGACTGTCAAAAATAACACTTATTTATGCACTTTTTGTAGGTCTGAGCGTACTTTTTGCGGTAATCAGGTTCAAGACGGGTCATCACGGTGAGTCATGGATAGTGAGGTTTTTTTTCAGCCTGGTGATAAATCTTCCGGCAACGGTATTCATGCTCGTTTTTTTCACAGTGCATTTCGGCGGATTTCATTTCGTTCACAGCATTTTTCTTAACGGATTCTTTCCGCTGACAGGAGAAACGCCTTTCGGAAAGAGCATAGAAGGGACTTTCAGTTTGTTCTTCACATTCATTGAGGTCTCTTTTTTATCATACTGGCCGTTCATTGCCACAAGCGCAGTCTCAAAAACAGGCGAGATAATAGACGCATTCAGTGCAAAAAAGGGCGACATGTTCCTCGGACCATACAAAAATGTCATCAAAATGCACATGATGATCTTCATAATCGCATTCATGGGCGGAGCAGGACTCCACAGCTACATACTTTACGCCGCACTTGTCCTTTATTTCTTCCCCTTCTCAAGATTTTTCAAGTTCAGGAAGAAAAATGAAGGCGTCGAACCAAACTTAAAATAATTTGACGGAAACATTTCAGGTTGCTATATTTTACGGAGTTTAATGATGATTTGAGTGTGGGTTTAGAGAAAAGCAAATGGAAAAACCAACCGATTCATCAATTGCGGTCAGCAAAGAAGAGAATTACAGAAACCTTCTCAATGAACTGAAAAGCATTCTCGGTAACGGTCAGGCAAAGGCATATAAAGCCGTTGACAATATAAAAGTTCAGACATACTGGCAGATCGGGGAAAGGATTGTCCGCGAGAAATTTAACAGTCAAGACCGTGCGGATTACGGGAAATATCTTGTAGACCATATTTCTAGCGACCTTGACATCGACAAAAGAGAACTGTATAGAATCATTAGGTTTTTTAGACTTTATCCAATTGTGGGGGCAGTGATGCCACAATTATCTTGGACTCATTACTCAGTGCTTGTTGATATCGAAAATCCGGAAAAAAGAAACTTCTACCAGGAAAAGATTATTGCTTATTCATGGAGCACAAGAGAATTAAAACATCAGATAAATGGTCAACTTTATGAAAAAACAACACCTGAAGAAAAAAAAATCTCTCAAAGAAGGAAGCTTGTTTCTCGCACTTCTCAGCTTGAAATTTTCAAAGGAAGCTATGATCTCGGTTTTATAAAATATCCCCAAAATGAAAAAGAGCTCGAAAACAGTTTGATATACCATGTCGAAGCATTTTTAAACGAGCTCGGCACCGATTTCTGTTTTGTTGCAAGGCAGGTTCCCATAAAAATTGACGCAACTGTCCACTACATTGACCTTCTGCTCTATCACAAAGGGATTCCGTGCAATATTCTGGTTGAACTTAAAACACGGAAACTTGATGCAAGAGATGTCGGTCAGATGAATAAATATGTGAATTATTTCAGGCTTAACCGCCAGTACGAACATGAAAAAGAGACCATCGGACTGATAATATGTTCTGAAACAGGAATGGAAGAAGTGCAATACGCTCTTGGCGGACTTGAGGAAAAAATATTCATTGCAACTTACAAGCCGAAACTTCCGAGTATTGATCAATTAAAAAAAGCTGTGAGGAATGTTAAAAAGTAGAAATAAATCCTTAGAAACCCACCACGGCGCAGGAACAGCCGGTCTCTTCTTCGATTCCGATATCAGCCCAGTCAGCATCTGTTGTGATGCCGCTGTCAGTTGTTTCATCGTCAGGGAATACGGGAGTTTCATCTGTGTCGGGCTGTTCATTGTCGGTCATTGAACTGTCTGAGTCTTCGGTTTCGTTGTCAGGTGTTATCTCTGAATCTGAAGTGATGTCTGAATCTTCAGCGGTCTCTGCTGTCTCAAGTTCAACATCTTTTACTGACTGAACACCTGAAACGATCGTTATGTCGCCTGTCCAGTCATTGAATCCGGAAGCTTTGACAGTAAGAGAATAGTCTCCAGCTGCCATGTTCTCGAAAATATAAGTACCGGTTCCATCGCTGTTTACGCTGAAAGGATCTCCCGAAGTCTTTGAAGTGAGAACGCACAGAGCGTTTTCCACGGGAGAAGAAGTATCCGCTGATGTGATGACACCGGTAAGACTTCCGAGTTCGATTGCGCCTTCCTCGAAAATACCGGTCGATGCCCAGTTCTCGCCGGCGATAATGGTGATATCAACAGTTCTTGCCGTAAACCCCGTCTTTGAAATGGCAAGAGAATATTCACCGGTTTCAAGGTCGTTGAACCTGAAAAGACCGGATGCATCCGAATTTACCGTGACCTCTGCATTCGTTGTTTTATTTTTAAGTACGCAGACCGCATCGGCTATCCTGTTCTCTGCCACATTTCCAAGACCTGTAGATTCATTAAAGACAAATCCTTTGAGCCATGCCGTTTCACTGCCGCCCGATTCCTCGATGCCTGTGGAAGCCCATGTGTCGGCACCGCTTGTCACGGTAACGCTTTTTGAAGCTGTCGTGAAACCGGTCTTTTCAATTGTAAGTGTGTAGTCTCCCGGAACGACATTTGTAAAACTGAAAAGTCCTGTTGAGGAAGAGACTGCATCATAGCTGTTCTCTGTGTTTGAAAGGTTGCAGTCGGCTCCTGCTATCCTGTTCCCTTCGACATTTTCGCCCTTAGTCGCGTTATAGACGAACCCTTTGACATTTCCCGGATCTTCGCCTGTCCCCGGATCGTCCATCGGAGTTACACCGTAATAACTGCACACAGCATGATAGAGCGCCAAGGCATGTTCCTGTCTGGTGTCAGATTGTGAAATAAGATTGAATTCTGCAGTGTTGGAAACAAACAATCCTTCCGAAAGGGCCGCCGGCATGTTGGTGTACTTAATGACATAATATCCCGCAAATTTAACTCCGCGGTTGAACCTTCCCACATGATCAATAAGTTCGTTCTGGATCTTTGTCGCAAGGGTTTCTCCATTGCCGCCTGCCTGATAAGCATAGGTTTCTGTACCGTTTGCCGCAGGGTCACTGTATGAATTCAGGTGTGTGGAGACAAAAATGTTAACACTGTTGTCATTTGCTATGGCCACTCTGTTATCAAGTGATATCTCGACATCATCGTTACGGGTCATTATTACTGTCGCGCTGTCAGCGGTCAGCATCGAACTGAACCTCTGGTCGATGTCAAGCACGAGATCCGCTTCGTCAGGTAGTGTCGAACCGTTGATGCCTGTTGCTCCCGGGTCACTTCCTCCGTGTCCGGGATCTACGCATATCTTTTTTCCTGAAAGGGTTGCTGAAAGTCCGGAAGTGAGAAGTAAAAGTGCAAAAAGTGTGTAAGTGATCGATCTTATTCTCATTTTACACCTCCGTTATCATTCGCTGAAGTGATGAAAAGACGGCCGGAAACACTGTCGGTGTATGCGAGCGATCCGTTGGATGACAGCGAAGGGAATAGCGGTATCCTCCCAGCCTCAACAGGTATTGCTTCGGATCTTCTGTTTTTCAGATCAAAGACCCGCACTTCGGAATATGTCACATTCCGTCCGTCATCGGCAGTAAAGGTGTAAACTATCCTTGAATTTCCTGCCCACGAAGCTGATGAACCCCTGCCTATCGTTACGGTCGAAGCGGAAATGGTGTCATATACTTTTATTGTATCAAGCTCGATATAAAGCAGTTTCCTTCCATCCGGTGAAATTGATGGGGAGTGCGTTCCATCATTGAAATTAATGAGCGATCCGTCCTGAATGTTTATGATGGAAACCCTGCCTGAAGATGTGAAAGCGTTGTATTTAAGAGGATCTACAGCTGTTTTAAGCGACAGTGACGGCTTCAGTGCAAGTGAGATGTTCGATATTTTTACAGTATCCACGGAATATATCGAATCTCTCCAGAGCGGAGGCCACACAGTATTCTCAAATTCACCTACAAGCTCGTTCATGTTTTTATCAAGATACCTTTTCTGTATCCTGAAAAACTGATCTGAACCCGAAGTTATGCTTTCGCGGAAAGCGATACCTGAACTGTCCGGCGCCCAGCTGAACTTCCATCCTGCACCGTCTGCATCAGAGATTTTTGTGATAGTTCCTGAAGTAAGATCTTTCACGAAAAGACCCTTGAACTTTTCTCCGCCCCACGCGATGTACCTTGAGTCAGGCGAGAACTGCGAAGCGGCACAGCTCATTTCGGTCACAAGCGTGTCTCTTGAGCCTGAAGCGGCGGAATTGACCGCATCTCCACTGCAGGAAACAAGAAACAAAGTCATTACGATTACAAGCAGAAGTTTCATTTTTCACTCCTTAATTTAAATATGAACCCGTCAGAAATGATAGATTACGGAATAAAATAGTCAAGCAGGCTTAAAAATCATTTGTTTTTTTTATAATTTAGCGATAATTTAGGATGTAAATAAAAAAAGAGGACTGATAATGAAAAGGGATGCGGTTTTTAAAATTGCCTTCATGGCTGTTCTGGTCTTTTCCCTGAATGCATGCGACTCTTTCTTCGGAGGCGGCTGTGTATCCGATCCATACGAAACACAGGAAAGATTTGATGAACCTTGTGTAGGACTTCCAGAAAATGCATTTTGGAACACAGCGGAAAAAATAGATCAGGTTTTTAATGGCGAATGGTTCGGGTGGACACCGTCTGAAATAGGAAGGTATAATGAAGAGCCGAGTACGACAGAATGCAGGTTTAAATGTAAAAAAGGTTTTGAATATAGCGGCAGTGTCTGTACTGATGAAAATTTAAGCGGCGTATGGTCTGATACGAGCAGACATTATGAACAGATGTCGTTCAACTCGGCTTTGGATCATTGTGAAAGCCTTGAAGAAAGAGGCTTTACTGACTGGAGACTTCCGTCAATTTCGGAACTGAGAACTTTGATCAGAAACTGCGACAGTACAAAAAGCGGCGGAGACTGTAAAGTAACGGAATACTGTCCGGATATTTTCTGTTTCGATGATCCGTGCCATGGCTGTGAAGAAGGCGGTGAGTATTCAAAGATAGATACTTTGTGGACATTATGGTCGGCAACTCCGGTCGATAATTATTTTGTGTGGGCCGTTGATTTCACTACTGGCGGATTGGGAAAAAGAGGAGTTTTAGACGAGGATCATAATACTGTTGATTATGCTGATGTGATCTGTATCAGAACGGAACCCGGAACAGAAAGGACAGTCTCCTGCGAAGATCTTCCTGAACACGGGATATGGAACAGTGCAAACAGAATCATTCAGAAATGGGACGGGATACAGTGGATTCCGACCGCCGCAGGATCTTATAATGAAGAGCAGTCTGAAAAAGAATGCAGATTTATATGTGAAGAAGGATATGTTTTCAATGAAGCCGGTTTATGCATACTTGAAAAAACAGATGAAAAATGGTCACTTCTTTCAACATCTCCGATGAGCTGGGAAGATGCTTCTCTTTACTGTGATACACTGGATGAGGGAGGTTTTTCCGAATGGCGTATGCCTACGATCTCAGAATTAATGGGAATAATAATAAACTGCCCTTTTATTGATGATTTCTGCGGTGTCAGAAATGATGAAGAGGATCATTCGAATTCATTAGCCTGTGATGGATGTCAGGCAAACTCAAATATACTGTACTCTTTGTTCGGTGATGTCGAAGCGATATGGTCTTCGACTACCAGTACTGATCATGAAGATCTGAACAAGGCATGGACCGTCAATTTTAAATATGCTTCAGTCGATATGTTCGAAAAGGATGAAACAGGGGTTTTCGTCCGCTGTATAAAAGATCTCATTAATGTCGTTCCGGGCAGAATGATAACAAAGAAATGCAAGGGACTTCCGCATAATGCAGTGTGGAACGATGTGGATGAAATAGTTCAGATATGGGACGGTAAAGGGTGGGTTCCGTCTGAACAGGGTGTATATAACGAAACAGGAAGTGACACAGAATGCAGATTCTACTGTGCAGGAATGTTCTGGAACGGTTCTGAGTGTATGCCTTCCTCCGTAAAGGGAAAATGGTCTTCAAGGTCGGAGAAACCTCTTTTATGGAATGAATCTGTAAAGTTTTGTGATGATCTTGTTGAAAGGGATCATTCCGACTGGAGGCTTCCTTCGATCTCTGAACTTAGAACACTGGTTATCAACTGTAAGCCATCAATAACCGGCGGAGAATGCGGGGTAACGGATGAATGTCTTACGGCTTCGTGTTCAACAGGCTGTCAGGGATGTGAAGAAAACAGCGAGGGGTATTCCGTAATAGGTGAGATCGACACCTTGTGGTCGGTTTCCAGCGTTGCAGATGAAACAGAAAAGGTGTGGTCGCTCCGGTTTTATGACGGCAGGATTATCGGTTCTGACCAAAACACAGAAGTTAATTTTGCAAGGTGTGTTAGATAGTTTTAATTATCGCAGATGTCAGTCCCCACATTAGCTGAAAGGTCACCGTAGGGTGTTTCCTTGACATAATAAAGGGGAATGTCTGTTCCGGTAAAATGAATTTGACCGCCATCGGGAGCAGCTGTGTTTTGAGCGAGGGTTACATTAATACTGCCCCCGATAGCGACACCCCAAACGCAAACACTGTTATTATTTGGATCATTCGGGTCGAGGAATTTATAAATATACATCGTAGCGCTGTTCTTAAGCATATCAACAGAATAAATACCTAATTTTACATCAGCCGAAGGCATGAAAAACTGAACATGGGGATTGAGAAAGTAGTCATTATCCCCTTCTTTTTTCTTTGACTGCTGATGAATGAATACAGTCGTTTTTGAACGGAACGGCATTGCATTGCGATGTGTTATATCCTTGTGAGGTATTGTATCGCCGTTATTTAAAGTGCCGTTAAACCCGTCGGTTAGAAATTTTGAAATGCTGGAAATCACATACTGAGTGTCACCGCTCATGAAACGGTCTTCATTGATCAGAAAATTGGCTGCCACATTTGCGCTGACTTTTCCGATTGTCGCAACTGCAGTAATGCATTGAGTCGTTTCAAAAGTACAAGAAACCGTGCAAGTTGCAGTTCCAGATGTGAAATTTCCAAGTTCTGTGCAATCAATGGAATCACCGGTTTCACAAAGTTCATCTTTTTCGAGTTTTCCATTGCCGCACTCTCCTGCCGGAAGCTCTTCATCCGGAATTTCCTCAAGATCGTCCGGTTCAGCAACAGATTCATCAGCCTGATCCTCATCAGGGATCATATTATCATCATCATTTACTGTTTCGTTGTCGGTTACGATGTTCTCATCGACCGCCTCATCCACAGTTTCTGCAGTATCAGCATCTTTAACGCTTTCATTATCGATCAGAATGTTTTCGTCATCAACAGTACATGATACAAAGATAAAAGCTGACAGAAACACAAATAACAATCTGAATGTATTCATTTTTCCTCTACTGCCATCTGAAGTTGTCTATATCCCATACATTTACATTTGCAGGCATTAAAAAAACAGGACTTGAAGTCTTGCAGTTCTTGTTTGTATCGACAGTTTTTACTTTTGTCCCGCTTACATAAATATCAACTCTGTCGACCGTGCAGTCATATGATGAACTGATCTTCGCCTTGAAAGTACCTGTCGTGTTCTGAAAATCCCTGAAATATGCATAGTTCGGGTCGGCCCAGCCGGAACCGTCACCGAGTATGAATATTTCTCCGACAGGACTGACATTGCAGGTCTTTGAATTCATGGCATCAGAACATTTTGTCCCGTCAGGCGACTGCCACTCGACATACATTCTGTCAGAAGTTGAAGTATACTGTTTAAATTCGATTTTCAGTTCAGGCAGTTTTTTGTCGCATCCGCTTTCGTCAAGAACCGTACAGCTGTTCGTGCACAATGCAATACCGTTTATATAGGACTTGCCGGGGATGGATGAACAGTTCGTGTTCCCTTCACAGATCTCGACACCGGTGAATATCTTTCCGTCTCCGCAGACATTGTTTTTGCATTCTGAAGTGCAGGCTTTTTCATCACTGTTCTCAGCCGCATTGTCACATTCCTCTGTTGCGCTCCTTATGAAACCGTCACCGCAGTAGGGAAGTTTGCATGAAACGCAGGAATCGGTGCTGTCTTCATTCCCGTCATCGCACTGTTCTTCACTGTCGCGCCAGATCACACTGTCACCGCACACGGCGTTTTTACACTGATTCGTACAACTGTCCTGATTGTCGGTGTTTTTATCGTCGCACTCTTCTCCTGTATCTTTCACACCGTCTCCGCAGATAGGCGATATGCAGTCTTTTCTGCATTTGTCGGGATCTGTATCTGAGTTCTGATCGCCTTCGTCACACTCCTCTTCACCGTTCTTTATTCCGTCTCCGCAGAAAGGTCCGTTCTTGCATTCGAATGTGCATCCGCCGTATTCATTGCCGTTTTCAGCACCTTTATCGCATTCTTCATCACCATTTTTTATACTGTCACCGCAGTAAGGTGCAAAAGTGCAGTTCTCGTTACATCCGCCGTAACTGCCGTCATTATCCGTTCCGTTATCGCACTGTTCTCCCTCTTCTGTTTTTCCGTTACCGCACACAGGTTCTTCCGTTCCTGTATCTGAACTGTCGCCGGAATCTGAACTGTCACCGGTATCCGATGTGTCTCCGGTGTTTCCGGTATTTCCGGTGTCAGTTGTATTTCCGGTGTCTGTTGTGTTTCCCGAATTTCCTGTGTTGCCAGTATCGCCTGTGTCTCCTGTCTCACTTTCGACACAAGTTCCGTCAACACACTCAAAACCTTCACCGCATTCTTCAGAAAGGACACAATCCTCTTCTTCCACAATGCAGCTGGGTAAAATAAAAATGAATAATAATAAAAAAAAGATCGCGGAAACTGAAATTCTCATGGTATCCCTCGCAAAGGATGATTTACAACACAACACAGTGAAAAATAATTGCAGTATAAATAAATGTCGACCGAGCTAATAAATTCGTACCAATTTATTGTTTAAGCAAGGTATTTGTTTTTTAGGAGGATGGGTGCGTTTGCGATAATTATATAATTATATTAAAATGTTATCTTGCTAATTTGCGGGTCAAACAAAAAATTTTTTTCTGTACTCGCTTGGCGTCAAATTTGTGAATTTTTTGAAAACTGAATTGAAAGATGATTTGGTGTTGAAGCCAGAATCGAAGGCGATCGATATAATATTTTCCTCAACAAGTTCCTTCATCTGAAGTTTTTCCATAACCTCAAGAATTCTATACATATTCAGGAATGTATAGAATGTCATTCCGGTGTTCAGGTTGATTATCTGGGATAGATATAGATGTGATATTTTCATCCTGTCTGCGAGCTGTTGCAATGTAAGATTCGGATTTCTATAGAGTTTTTCGCTATCCATTATTGAAAAAAGCTTTTCAAGGTATCCTGTCGAGAACTCTTCATCAAGTCTGCTTTTCTGGTATCTTGTCTCTGCTTCAACCGCCCTTTTTTCAAGCTCCATCTTTTCCCGTTCGACTTTTTTTATCTTTTTCCTGAAGAATGCGGTCGCAGGAATTCCTCCGGCTGAAAGTAAAAATACTATTAATAATGTATAGAACCAGTATGTCTGATAGAAAAAAGGTTCGATCACTATCTTTATCCCTTTCTCTGTGTCATTCCAGATAATTCCGTCATTTGAGGCAGTTACAGTGAAATTGTATGTTCCGGGACGGAGATTGGTGTAGTAAGCCGTTCTTCTTGTTCCGGCTTCTACCAAAGAAGGATCGAATCCGGAAAGCTTGTATCTGAACTTTACTCCGGACGGGCTGGAAAAAGAAGGTGCCGTGTACTTTATCTCAAACTTTCTGCTTCCCGGGGGAAAAACAATGCTGCCGCCTGAAAAGTCAATAAATTCATTGTTTTCGGACCGGACACTCTCTATGATGGTGCCAAATGGTACTTTTGGCGGACCGGAAGCGCCTTCTGACACAAGGGCGATGCCGTTTATAGTAGGAAAAGCTATGTTTCCGTTTTTATCTATTGAATATGCCGGAGAGAAACCGCCGTTACATTCCATGCTTTTCATTCCGTCGGATTGAGTGTACCTGCGGAACTGGAAATCTTTTTTTCCCTGAGTGACTGCGGAAACTATCTCAGCCGATGAGGCGGAAAAAATCCCTTTGTTGCTGGAAAGCCATAAAGTTCCGGTCATGTCCTTGAAAACGCTGAATACGGAATCGGTGGATAGAAAATCTCTGTTTTGGATCTGAAAGACCGATCCCTCCTTTATGAAGTTGAGTCCTGAATCGGTGCCTGCCCAGAGAGTTCCCGAGTCATCAAAATGGAGAGAATATACGGTTCTGCTGGAAAGGCCGTTATGGACCTCTTTTGCTGAGTTGCCGTCAAAAATGAAAAGCCCGTTCATTGTCCCGATGTAGTAACTGCCGAGCCTGTCAGGAATGAAAGAAAGTATTACGCCGTCACTAAGCCCTTGATCTTTATCTATTATTTCGGTGTTCAGAATCAGTGATGCAGGCGGTTTCTTTCCTTTTAATGCTTCAATTATAAGGCCGAGATCCTTTTCTTTTATTTTTATAAGATGCTCTCCGTGAGTTCCTGCCCATATTATTCCGTATTCCTTGAGCAGAGTGCTTACCGGGGCGCTGATATTCGATACCGGTCTTATGATTCCGGTCAAGGGGTCGAGCAGGTTCAGTCCGGAAAGGGTCCCTATCCAGATCATGCCGCTTTCATCTTCAAGCAGCGAAAGTATCCTCAGGTCGTTCAGGCCGTTCTTTGATGAATAATTATAATGAGTTCCGTCGCTGCGTATGACATCAAGGCCTGAGTTGGCGGTCCCTGCCCAGAGGTTTCCTGATGAATCATATAGAACAGGAAGTACATCGGTGGAAGTTAATCCGTCTCTGTAAGATATTGTTTTTACAGCGCCTTCAGAGAAAATGTTTATTCCGCCGCCGCTTGTTCCCACCCATAGCGAGCCTTCGGAATCTTCAAATATTGATCTGACTGAATTGTAAGTGAGTCCGTCGGCGGTGGTGAATGTTTCAAGGTCGTTATAATTTTTTCTGTGAAGTCCGCTGTCTGTCCCGATCCAGAGATTCTGGTCACGGTCCTTGAATATGACATTTACAAAATCGGCCGGTCCTGCAACGGCAACAGAGAACGATTCGATCCTGTTTCCTGTTATTGAATGAACAAAGCCTCCTTTGGTTCCCGTCCATATTACCGAACTGCCGTCGATGAAAATTGAGGATATGTTATCATTCTTCAGTCCGTCCGCAGTCCTGTAAACCTTGATGACGCGGCCTTTTGATATTTTTGCAAGACCTTTGGTCGTGCCGGCCCAGATGACATCCTTTTCTCCGGTGATCGCCCTTATCGAATCATCGGGAAGTCCGTCTGAAGAAGTGAGCTTTGTTATTTTTCCACCACAGATTATGCTGATCCCGTTCTTGTAGGTGCCGAGCCATGCACAGCCCGATCCGTCGACATAGACCGTTTTTATAAGATTGTCGCTCAGTCCGTTCTCTTTGTTGAAAAGCTGGAAGGCGCCTTTGCTGTATTTTGCCGCGCCTCCGCCGTAAGTGCCTATCCATAGCGAACCGTCAGAAGCTTTGAACAGCGCCCTGATATCATTGCTTCCGAGCTGCGGATCGTCTGTGCGGTTGAAGATCTTGAAAGATACTCCGTCAAATCTGGCAAGCCCCTCCTGAGTTGCAATCCACATATAGCCGTCATCTGTCTGCGCCAGAGCATGTGCCGAGTTCTGGGGAAGCCCGTCTATCGTCTGCCACGACCTTTGAATGTATTGGTGGATCTTTCTTGATGGATCAAGCGCTGGAAGGTGGAGTGTGAAGGAAAATATAATGAAAAAGAATGATATTTTTAAATATAAGGTTCCCAATTTTCTTTATTCCTTAGCAAATCAGCCTCTAAAGTAAACAATAACATTTTGATAAATGCAAATTTTAAATGTATGATGGTGTGCGTTTTGTTAACAGTCTCAAGGGTTTGAGGTCCATTTGAAAATAGAGCTCGTATCAATCCACATAGAAAGGTCCCCCAAGGCGATGCCTCTTGCAGCCGCAATGCTGAAGGCAAAGCTCGATTCACTGAACGGACCTGAGAACAGGGTGACTGTCTCGATGTGTGACTTCTATACTGATGATGATGCGGAACATATTGCATCGTCGGTTCTTGCAAAAAAGCCTGATATGGCGGGGTTTTCCGTTTATCTCTGGAACAGGGAGCTGTCTTTACAGGTCGCGTCAATCATAAAAAAGAAAGCGCCTGGGATAATTGTCTGCCTGGGAGGACCTGAGGCAGGTGAAATGCCTGAAAAACTTCTTAATGCAGGTGTTTTCGATCTTGCAGTGACCGGTGAAGGGGAGATTGCGTTTGCCAAAGCGGTGTATGGTATTCTGAATGGCGATGCAGTGCCTGAAAACAGGATTTTCAATGTTCCTGTCAACGATCTCAATGATCTGCCTTCACCGTTTTTAAGCGGAACGGTCGATCTAAGTAAATATGAGGGTGTGCTGTGGGAGCTGTCCAGGGGATGTCCTTTTAAATGCGATTTCTGCTTTGAATCAAGGGGATTATCCGGTGTGCGGCGTTTTTCACTTGACAGGATAGAGGCTGAGCTGAGGCTTTTTGAAGAAAAGAAAGTGACTCAGGTGTTTGTTCTTGACCCCACATTCAATCAGGATAGGGAAAGGGCGAAAAATATACTGCGGTTGATAAGAAAGATAGCGCCGTCAATTCACTTTACTTTCGAAGTGAGAACCGAATTCCTTGATGAGGAGATGGCTGAACTTTTCGCTTCGGTGAACTGCGGTCTTCAGATCGGGCTTCAAAGCTCTGACAGCTCTGTGCTTAAATGTGTGAACAGGTCGTTCGATCCTGTAAAATTCAGGGAGAAGATAAATATTCTGAATAGAAAAAATGCTGTTTTCGGGCTTGATCTGATATACGGGCTTCCCTGTGACACGCTTGCCGGGTTCAGGAAAAGCATTGATTTCGCTGTATCGCTCCAGCCGAACAATCTTGATATTTTTCCTCTTGCTGTGCTTCCGGGGACGGTTCTTCATGACAAAGCGGACAGTTTCGGGCTTGATTTTGCGAACAATGCTCCTTACACGGTCCGTTCGACACCGCAGTTCCCGGCTGAAGATATGAAAAAAGCGCAGTTGCTGAGCAAGTCCTGCGACATTTTCTATAACAGAGGCCGTGCTGTCGGGTGGCTTTTCATGGTGCTTGAGACTCTGAACATGAGACCTTCTGAATTTTTCGAGAAGTTCGCTGAACGGGAAGTGGATGGCGACATCTGCAAGGCTCAATGCAGTATTGTGAAAGATATGTTTGAAAAAGCGGGGAAAAGGAATCTTTCCACTGCAATGACAGACATCATAAGATACAATGACTGCCTGAACAAGTCGCTTGAATCGGGCTTCAGTGGAAAAATTGACGGAAAAGTCAGTCTGCATAAGGTCTACAGGCTGTCTCCCTCTGTAAATTTCCTGACTCTCAGCTACGATCATGATGAGCTCCTGATGATAGGCGAAATAAATTTGATCGATTTTGTAAAACGGTTCAAACCATACAGGACTGAAGTGATAACATATAATGATAACGGAAATTCGGTATCAATGCCGCTTGACACGGTCTGGATAAAGCTGCTGAGATCGCTCGACGGAAAAAGGACGCTTGATCAGACAATAAAGTCCGCAAATATAAACAGAAGCGAAGCCATTGAATTCATTGAATTCTGTGCAGAATCAGGGATTCTTTTGTAAATTATTTCACACAGCGGTAATAGTTCCAGCCCGTGTTGCTGTCGCAGAAGATGCTGGCATTTCCGAAAGCCACTCCGCATGCGCTGTCGGGGTCCCCGTCTTTGGGTGATGATGACCAGAGCCATTCAATGTCTCCGAATACTGAATAACCTTCAACTTTGGAGTCGCAGAAACAATCGGCGATACATTCATTAGTAAGACAGCCCTCTGTAAACGCACAGCTTCCGCCCGTAACAGTTTTTTCACAGCCTTCAATAAGACCTCTGAGCTCAGCGATAGTCGGGAGTCTCCCGCCAAGTCCCTGACAGTCCTCAACAGCTTTTGACCATACGATCTTCTCTGAAGAAATGGCTGTCCAGTTAAGACCGTTATGTTCATGGCAGAACTTGTTATCAGCGGGGCAGTCCGTGCCGGACGCTTCATCATCAGCTGTTTCATTATCAGCGGTCACATTTTCAGAATCGTCATTTGTCTCATCTGTTCCGTCTCCTCCGCATGCAGTCAGGAAAAGTCCGGTAAAAGAAATGATGATCAGCAGTTTAAGCACTTTTTTCATTTTCAAACCTCCAAAAGTGAATAGTTGAATAGTTATTGAGAAAGAGCAGATAAAAGTAATGAGGGGAAAGTAAACAGAACAAAAAAAAATGGCGACCCTTGGGGGGCTCGAACCCCCGTTACCGACGTGAAAGGCCGATGTCCTAACCACTAGACGAAAGGGTCACCTAAAGATGAGAATGGTGGGTCGGGCGGGATTCGAACCCACGACCACCTGATTAAAAGTCAGATGCTCTACCAACTGAGCTACCGACCCAACTCACACCTTGTCAAACTTCAACGACCGAAGTTGCCCGTGTATAGTAGTTTAAAGCTCTATTTTGTCAAACTTTTTATTTTGAAACAGTGTAACTATTTGTAAATTAAAGAAAATAATGTCAATTGAAGTGGCTGAATATCTTGATGGCCAGAGATTCGCTTATTCCGCTGACAGTTTTAAGTTCATCCACTGTGGCTTTTCTTATCGCAGAAACAGTTTTAAACCTGTTAAGCAGGGCAAGCTCTCTTTCCGGCCCTATCCCCGATATCTCTTTCAAAGTGGTGGAAAGAAGACTTTTTCTTGAACTTCTGTTGAAAGATATGGCGAACCGGTGGGTTTCGTCCCGTATCGATCTCAGTATCAGCGAAAGAACAGAGTCGGTGAGTTGGAATTCCCGGCCGTCAGCGGTGATGAGCTGTTCCATCCCTTTTATTTTTCTGCGGTCCTTGATGATGCCGGCAACGGGCACTGTCCCTTTGATAACTGAATTGACTGAAGAGACCTGACCTTTGCCTCCGTCAATGAGCAGAAGCGACGGTTTGGTTCCTGATGACAGCCACTGTTTCATAAGTCTTGACACCACTTCCCTGAGACTGCCGAAGTCATCAACACCTGAAACGGTCTTAATTCTGTATTTCCTGTATTTGTTCTTTATGAACTTTCCCTTTTCCCACCAGACGGCACCTGCAACGGTGAAGTCTCCGCTGAGTGTTGAAATGTCAAGGCACATTATGGAATCCGTTTCATATCCTGTGAAAGCTGAAAGCTCTTTGAGCGCTTCATTGTTCCTTGTGCTTTCCCTGATATATCTTTCAACGGCCTGTTCAAGATTGGAATCGGTGATCTTTTTTAATGCAGACGGAATGCCGCCGGTTTTTGAAAAGCTGATGCCCGTGACGCTATTTATCTGCTCTGTTGAAAGAATTGCAGGTTCAAGAAATACCTTTTCTGCAGGAGGATTTCCGCGGTAGAAAGATGCCAGACTTGCGGCAATACAGCTTTCCATCGAGTCAAAAAGAGCGGCGCTTGAAAAGGTTCGTACAGAAAAAAGCTCTCCGTCGCTGTATCTTACTGCCACCGTGAAAAGCATGTTGTCAAACACCCTGAAAGAAAAAAGGTCGTCGACTCCTTTTCCTGAAAATTCAACTCCGAACTTGCGCTGGATGTCGGGTATCATTGTTATAGTATCCCGCAAGGATGCGGCTTTTTCGAAATTGAGCATTTCTGAATATTTAGAGATCTTGTCCTTTATTATGCCCGACAGCTCTTTCCATTTTTTCCCCTGAAGCACTTCAATTATTCCTGTGACATTTGCCATGTAGGCCGTTCTGTCTGTGTTTTTTCTGCATGGAGCGGGGCAGATGCCCATCTGATGGTTTATGCATCCTGAAGGATTGTTCACCGAGCAGTATTTAAGCGGATATATCGTCTGGAGAAGGTCGCGGAGCGAGTGGAGAAGGGCGGCCTGTGTGAAAGGGCCTCTGATGAAAAGATATTTTTTCCACGGCTGTCTCGATATGATGAGCCTCGGCCACTCCTCTTTTGTGATCGCGAGATAGGGATAGCTTTTGTCGTCCTTGAGGTCGATATTGAACTGAGGCTGTTTCTTTCTGATGAGCGAGCTTTCAAGTATCAGCGCCTCCTCTTCATCAGGAGTTATGATGACAGAAACTGTCGCCGCGTTCTCCATCAGGACAGGCACCATCGGCCTCGAATCGGTCAGATTCACATACTGCGAGATCCTGCTCCGGAGGTCCTTCGCCTTCCCGATATAGATCACCTTTCCGTTAATATCAGCGAACTGATACACGCCCGGAAGCCTCGGGATCTTTGTCAGGACCGCTTCATCAATAACGAAAGAGTTAGTAGTGTTCATTCAATATTTCCCGTTGTATGCCGTAGGGGCGAAACCATGTTTTCGCCCGTACAGCGGATTGACCTGCGGAATGTATTTCAGGATTGAATCTGGTCATTTAATTTCCTGTTTTCGCTTTCTTTTTCAGCTTTTTCACATCTTCAGAATCATTTAGAATGTGCATCTTTCTGTGGCAGTTCGGGCAGAGTGCAGCAGCGTTTTCCGGTGAATCATGTCCATTATCGCACAGATAATCAATATGGTGAACTTCAAGAAAAGGTTCACCTTTTGGATTGTTGAAAGGAGCTTTTTTTTCACATAATTCACAGATGCCTTCTGCGCGTTTTCTTACTATTTCGCGCACACCGGAATTGCGATTATAAACAGTTGTTGTTCTTGTGTCCTTTGACTTGGGTGCAGGCTGTCCAAAGTCAATCATGTTTTCTATATACTCTTCATTTTCCTCTGTGTAATAGGGCAAAATTTCTTCTACAAATTTTTGTGTTTTACTAAAAATACCATCTTTTTCTTCTATGTATCCTTCTACAACCACATATCTTCTTCCTTTTTTTTATATTGGTGAAAATAGTTAATTCTAATAGAGCTACGATTGACGATTTTCTTTGCCAAAGCAATGACTTCTGGCAACAGATCTTTTTTATTTATGAATACCTTTTGCAAGTTATTAAGATCACGAATGTTTGTTTTATTTAGTTTTCCAAGGCTTTTCGATTTCTCATTTTCTTTAATCTTTCTCGTTATAAAATCAACTGAGAAAATTTTGTCAATGTAGGTCTCATCTATTTTTTGTTCACTAGCCCAAATTCCTCCTTTGTTTTTATTGTAATCAATTGTGTCTGAATCAATATCATCTAAGAAGCAGCCTTGATAGAAAAAACTTATTTTTTCAAACAAGTTGTAAACATCAACTTTGGTTCCATCAAGTATTTCAACTGTAGTGCGTGTTTCTCTGTCCATGGACACAACCCTCGCTTAAAATAACGCCTAAAATTTCACAATTCTATTCTTCAACAAACACTAAATGTAGTGAAAGTCGCCCCTACAAAACCCTGCTTCAATTCCGATTTTTTTTAACGGTATCATTTTCCTTCCAGTTCTTTTTTTAGTTTTTTCCCTTTTTCTGTCAGACGGTATTTCTGATTTATACTTTTGGGTTTGTCTGGAATTGTCATTTCAATCAGTCCGCTTTCCAATGCAGGGACTATGTATACTTTCACGAATGATTTTCTGTCTTTCAGTTTCATTAACTTCTGAATAGTTTCTCTGCCCATTTCATCTTCAAGTATATTTAAAAGATTTAAAACATGGGGGGCGACATGGGGGGCGACATGGGGGGTGACTTCGGGGGTCAATCCCTTTTGTAATTTCAAATACTCTTCTTCAAATGGGAAAACCACTTCAATAAAGTGTTCGCTGAGATGAAAAATGTTTGAGTCATAAACTTTCAATATACGGTTCATTCCCGATCCAAGATGTTCAACTAGCTCCATGTCGCGAAAAACACGCATTAATTCACGGTTTCGAGGCATGGATCTGCCTTTGAAAAATTCTTCAACTGACAGACCTTCGATAAGTCCGCCGTATGAAGTTATTGAGAGCCTGTCCGAATATATCTCGACAACAGGGGGAACTTCTCTGGAATAATCATTGTGAACCATTGCATTTATGAGAGCTTCTCTTAATGCGTTTTTATCGATCATCCTCTTTTCAAGTCGTTTCGCAGCTCCTGTAATCTTTGTGAATGTTCTGTTTTCGATATCCAGTTTATCAAGAACTTTTTCGGTTGCTTTAATTATGGAACAGAATCCATATTCTTCATTTTCAACAAGATCGGTCTTGTCTGTTCCTGAGTATTTTGCAACTTTGATTGAAACACTGTTCTTGTCGGCAAGAAGATATGCGACATAATTAAATTTCCCGTCAGGAGTAAAAAGGTCAAGGTTTTTCAAAAATTCATCGTTGAGTTTGAACCCTTTCTCTTCATAGTAAATTTTGAGCTGTGCAAAAGTATGGTCGGTGTAACGGGGCGAAACAATGTTCCGAAGAGAATTTCTTGTGCGTGAATTATAAAAACCGTCAATCATTTTAGTGTCCATCTGCCTGAAACTGCTACCTATTCTGATAAAGCAGCCTGAAGGTGACATTCCAAGTGACCTGATATAATACGGTTTCTCCGTTCCGCTTGAAACAACAACATGGATCACCGTTTTTCCCTCTATATCTTCAGCGTAAACATCAAAAAGCCCAAGAGCCGTTGGAAGAATATTGTTTCTGATCCGGTCAGTTATCTCAAGTTGAATTTTATCGGGTTTTTTCACACCGGCAATATTTCCATCATCCTCAATACCGATATAAATGTCTCCGCCCGTTTTTGAGTTAAGAAACCCCACAACCGATCTTTCAAGTTTTTCATTAAGAACTGCTTTGAATTCAGTGTTGCTGTCTTCCACAAGTTTTTTATCCATTTGTTTCCCTGCTTCAATTTCTCTATACTGAGTACGGCTAAGATTCTAACGATTGCTGTTTTATTGGCAATTTATTTGCTCAGATTCTGAAACCGATAAAGCCGGAAAATACCGGAAGATAGTAACCTTCATTGTGACAGTGATATAGAACTGGCAAATCAATTATCAAACCGGTCTGAAATGCAAAATATTTATCTGCATGAAAAACATAGGAGATTTCAAGCGGTATGCTGAGGTCAATTTCAATCCAATTATTATTGTCACCCGAAAAATCCTTTGAGCTGTACCCGCCTGCAACGCCGGTACTTATCCGCAGTTCATGCTGATTTGCAAATCCGGAAAAGAATGGAATTCCAACCATTGTTTTTGCATTAATGGCGTGGGAATCAATACTTTTAAGCATCGCAAACTGGAATCTCATCGTCTCCCAGAAAAATCGCTTCCACCTGAAAGTGGCAAATGAAATTGTAAATCCCAATCCGTAATTACCACCGGCAAAACCCGTTGCAAACCATTCTGTTTTATTTATATATAAATTTCTGTTCAGGTAATGTTCCAGCCTCGATCCGGAGTTTTCAACTTTTTCCAGCAGAAGCTTTGCTTCATTACAGGCCGTGCTGTTTTCAGGTGATCTGGCAATGAATTCATTTATGAGCGATATTTTCCTTTCAAATGGAATATCTTTTTTTTCGAGTTCCTTTAAAATGATTTTCCATGTCTCACTTGCAAGTTTTTCAATATCATCTGACTCCTGCGCATAACCATTTAAAAATATTGCCAGAAACGCAATAAGTATCAGAATTTTTTTTGAAATATATCTGCAATTCATATTCTGAATCCTATAAAACCGTTAAATACAGGGAGAAATCCGCCAAAATACCAAACAGGAAAATCAACAGAAAAACCCATTTGGAATGCAAAATATTTATCAGCATGAAAAACATAGGAAATCTCGATCGGTAAATTAAAATATGAACCGTAATCGAAGTCAAAATCCTCCTCCTCTCCTGACCATGAATTAGTAAAACCGCCTGAGAGACCGATTGAAAACCTCAGCTCATTTCTATTCAGAGGATCAAAAAAGAAAGGAATCCCGACCATCGTTTTTGCATTGGCCGCAACAATGTTTCGATATCCTGTCGCATGAATACGGGCTATTTCCCAGAAAACATATCTGCCTCTTAATGTTATAAGAGTAAAACCTCCGCCCAGTCCATAGTTTCCACCTGAAAAATTAAGAGCGAACCATTCAATCTTTGTGCGGTAGCTGTCACTGTTGAGAATATGCCGTATGTTACTATCAGTTTTTTTCAACTCAGAAAGAAATAGCTGTGCCTTGTCAGAATATTTGTTTTTATCGGGAAAATCCTTAATGAATTTTTCTATTATTTCTGCTTTCTTTATGTTAGGGATATTTTCGTTTTTTACTGTTTTTATTATGATTTCCCAGATGCTGTCGATTAGAGAATCTTTTGTGACAAGATTGTCTCTGAGTTCTTTTAAGTCTTTATACTTACTGTCGGAAATGTTTCCATCTTCAGAAAACATAGTAACGGGGATAAAAAATATTATGAACAGGAAACTTTTAATTATCACCTTCATATAAATTGAACCTCTGAAAGTACACGGTCATTTTAGTGATTAACAGAACTTCAGCAATTTATTAGTTTATGTCCTCAACGAGGTTCTTTATCCATTTTTTTGAAAGATACCGTTTAAACCCGAAGATAAATTTAAACACTTCTTCGATTTTTGCCAGTAAATAGACAATGTGGATGGGGAGTGCGAAATATGATGCACCTATTAATGCAAGAGGAACTCCGATCGCCCAGAGCGCTCCGATGTCTATCCACAGTGCGGCCTGCGTGTCTCCGCCGCTGCGAAGTATCCCCACGATGTTAAGGCAGTTGAACGAAACGATCGGTATCATGAAAACCCATACGAGAATGGTCTTGTATGCAAGGTCTGACACGGTTGCTGAAATGTTGTATATCGAGATGACTGAAGGTGCCGTGACGAAAAGTATGACACTTACTGCGACTCCGGTATAGATGGACATCGCCGTGAATTTCTTCGAGTGTTCCCAGACTTGACTGTATTTCTGCGCTCCGATGTCAGTTCCGAGAACCACGGCTCCGGCATTGGCTATACCGATGAATGCGGCGAAAGAGAGCCTTCCGACGCTATCCATTATGTTCACTGCCGCGATAGATTCTGTTCCGAGCGATGCATAGATTATGTTGAGCGCAACTATTCCGCTTGCCCAGACAGATTCGTTGATGAAAACAGGAAGAGATGTGGTAATGACCTTTTTCACAAGATCGAGCCTGAAATCGAGCATCACCTTTAATTTTGCAGCCGCTTCCGACTTTGTGTAGTAGACGATGAATATCGTTATAAGAGTTTCAAGAGCCCTCGCAAGCACGGTGGCGATAGCTGCTCCTTCAATACCCAGAACGGGAAAACCCATGTTGCCGAATATCAGAAGCCAGTTGAAAATTATGTTTATGATGAGTGCGAAAAATGAAGTGTACATCGGCACGCGGGGTTTGTCTGTGCTTCTGAGAACCATCTGGAATATGAACGAAATTGCGGTGAACGGGTAGCTCCACCCTACGATCCTGAGGTATCTTGCGGACTGGTCGAGGACCTGGGCATCCTTGGAAAAAACAGACATCAGAAGCTCAGGAATGAAAATGGCGCCGCTTGCCATTACTACCGATATTGCAAGTGCAGGTACCATCATGATCCCTAACACCCTGTGAAGATTGACGCGGTCCTTCTTGCCGAAGAACTGGGAGATGAATATGGAGCCTCCGCTTCCCATCCCGAAAAGGAACAGGATGAAGAGGAACATCAGCTGGTTGCTTATACCCAGAGCCGCGATGGCAGACTCACCGAGCTGACCCACCATGAAAACATCCGCCATGTTTATGGATGAAAGTATAAGATTGTGCACAGCTATCGGTATCGCTATCGAAAGCGCCCGTTTGTAGAAATTCTCAGACATGTCAATACCCCGTAAAGCCCGTGCATTCTATTGCAAAGATGGTGCGTGTCAAGAGGGAAAAGCGGTTGTCATCATATTATTTTAGTTGAAAATATATACCGTTATTGATAACATAACCTGTTTTTATGCAAAGCGGGGGGAATTGAAATGCTGGATATCAAAGAGGTTCTTGAAAATGCGAAGACGATTGCCATTGTCGGACTAAGTGAAAAGGCCGGACGGACGAGCAACAGGATAGGAAAATATCTCCAGAACACGGGAAAATACAGGGTTATACCGGTGAACCCGACTGTCGATGAAGTGTTCGGCGAAAGATCATACAAGTCTCTGCTCGATATTCCGTCTGAAATAAAGATCGATATTGTTAATGTGTTTAGACGCAGTGAACATCTTGAAGAAGTGGCCCGCGAGGCGGTGCAGAGAGGATGCGGAGCTTTCTGGGCTCAGCTTGGCATTTCAGACGAGACTGCGGCTAAAATACTTGATGGAGCTAACATTCCGTATGTCATGAACAGATGTATATTCGTTGAGCACCAGAACTATCTTTACTGAGCCGGATATGAATGAAAAGAACGAAAGGTCTGATAAGATATTCACCATTGTAATAACTGTCATAGTCATTCTTCTGATAGCATACAACATCTTTTCATATTACGGTGCCCATATAACACTTCCGGGATCTGAAATAAAGCAGATAACTGGAACCGACCCGAAAAACGGTGAACCTGTTTCGATAGATGTAAGCTCGGGAGTTGTGATCCTTAATCTATGGGCGACATGGTGCGAAGCGTGCGTAAAGGAAATGCCCGGATTGAATGCTATATCAGAAAAGCACACCACTGTCGGCGTGCTCAGAGGCCCTGTGGATGATCTCACATATGAAAGACTGGCGCTTTCATTCAGGAATGCAGCGGCCGATGATACTTTTTTTGATAAATATATGATCTCAGTGCTTCCCACGACCATTCTTTTAAAGGACGGGACCGTTAAAAAAGTCCATACCGGCATGATAAGTCCTGATGCTGTCGAAAGCTGGATCAGATCAATTGATGAATAGACACCTGATAATATATTTTTCCCTTTTTATTTTAAGCGCATGCGATCCGCGGACAAGCCTTGATCTGAGCGGATATATCCTTGAGACAGAACCGAATGAAATGACATTCCAGGCTATGGAAGTGGAATCGGGAAAGCTTTATGCCGCTGTGTTGGAGACAAAAAAAGACGGAACTGCTGATACCGACCTTTTTAAAATATGGCGGCCTGCCGGAACTGAAATAACTATCGAGATAGAAAGCGCAAAGGAAGATTTCTTTCCTTACATCGGACACGGTGACAATCTGGGACATGCCCAGTTCGTGACTTTTCCTTCCGCAGGCAGACACAGGGCCGTCTTTGTCACATCGGTAGACGGCTGGCAGTACTTTGAAACGGGTGATGTCAGAAACACAGATGAAACAGGCGGTGTCTTCGGAGGATATTATTACTATTTCAGAATTTCCTCACGGTCTGTCTGCGATTCCGGTATCTATGAAATTCTCAGTCCGGGTCAGGAACTGGAGCGGAACTTCGACAGATCGTTGAGCGGGAGTGACATTGTAGAGCTTGATATCCCGGATAACGGCATATATCAGATCAGAGTACAGTCCGGAACAGTTGAAAGCGATAAGACGACATTCATATTCAACTGCGATTCAGGAGAATCAGCCGCAGGGAACGATGATGAGGACTACAACAGCAACCTCATGAACCCGCTAATCTATTCAAGGTTTGAAAGCGGTCTGAAATATCTTGCTGTTACGGGAAGACTGCTCACAGAGCTGGACAGTCGGGGTCCTGATGATTTTACTCTGACACTTTTAAGACAGCCGTCAGATTCCGAGCTTGAACCGAACAATCTCTACAACTATGCAAATATCACAGATACACAGAATGTTTCAGGCAGATTGAGCGAAAAACCGCAGATTATACTGGGCGAAACAGCTGATGATCAGGACTGGTTCAGATATGATCTTCAGAAAGGCCGCATCGCTGAAATGGTAATTGTCACTGAAGCCGGAAAGAATATCACAGCTGAGTTCTGGGCCGGGACATACCCTGTGACAGGCTCGACAGTCATCCCTCTGCGTTTCAGCTCGCTGAAAGGGCTCGAAACACATTATGTTAACATGCTGATGCCGTTCACAGGTACAGCGTATCTCAATCTCACCGGAAAAGATGAGAATTACAGTTTCTCTGTTTCTGATGCAGGCGAACCGGAAGTTCTTGTCCAGTTCAATGACACTGTGCATAAAATGATTGAAATGCCTGACTGCAGATGGGCTTTTTATGAATGGAACATGCCTGATAATGGTGATCTTTTTGAAATAGAGGTGTCAGGTGATGTCCCGGCAGGCATTCATATTTTCAGCAGTGACCTGCTTCCTTATGCATTTATAGATCCCGCCGGTGTGAGCAGGGCTTTCATAAGGAGATATGAAAAGACGCAGACCATTTATCTGGGCATATATCAGGGTGAATGTGAACAGGATTCCGGAAGTGTTACTCACCTGAGAACATCTCCTGTGCATACGGATATCCGTGAATGGAGCGGCGGGCTCAGCCCCGATCCTGTAAAAGCCGGACAGGGTTCATACTCAGGTCACTTCGATACGGACAATTATTTCGTGGAGAACAACTTCGAGATCATGATAGAGAATGACGGTACAATGTATGTTTCTACTTCACCGGATAGACGGAACACCGATTTCAACATTGACACTGTCATCAGAGTTTTCAGGAAAGAAGAGCTTATGGCTGAAAATGATGACATGATAGACATTCTCAATTACAACAAGTACAGCAGGACAGTTCTTGATGTTAAAAAAGGGGAGAAATATATCATACAGGTGAAGCCTTTCATGACAGAAAGTTCCCACATCCCCTCAATGAACATTACGGGGAACTATATTCTTGACATAATAATTAAGTGAATATATCTTTTCGCAGCAGTATTTTTTAAGCTCAGGAGGCGTTTAAATGAGAAATCTGATGTTGGCTCTTATTGCAGTGGTCCTTGTTTTCACTGCATGTAACAAAGAAAAGGCTATCCAGGACCAAGTAGATGAATTCATTCAGCAATATCTCTATACAGTCAGAGATGCGCTTGATGGAAGCAAAGGCACTCTCAAGGACATATACGACAACTATCTTTCAACGAAGATGAAAGAGGTCATGACATTCGAAGAGTACAAGGACTGGCTTACAGAAAGATATAAAGGCAAAATTGGCAAGGAGATCAGAACTGCAAAGGCAGCCATCGTTATTGATAAGGAAACCGGCGACTTCATTGAAGCAACCGGTCAGACATCCAACATGGGCCGTATGGCAGGTGTAATGAATCAGGATGAATCGCTCATTTTCGTTGTCAGGGTCGTAAAAGAGAACGGAGCTTTCAAAGTTGAGCTTCAGGACATAATGGCTATGATCAAAGAAAGAAAGGACGAGCAGGAAAGGCTTGACAGTCTTCTGCGTGAATACAAAGGTCTGATAAAGATCGATGAGATCGTCGGACAGAAGATAATAGACCGTCCGGGCATGGCACAGCTTGTAGGAACGATCCTTAACGGAAGTTCCGACCTTGATATGATAAGGGTCGGCATCAGAGTTAAATTCAGGGATTCCAACGGTGATGTCATTCACGCTACGGAGTTCTTCCCTGTAGTTGATATGCGATTTGAAGGTCTCAGGACTTCGCTCCTTCCGAACAGCGTAAAAGTTTTCAAGACAGTTGTTAAAGACATACCTGAGAGCTGGGACCAGAATCAGCCGCTTACATTCAGCTTCTACCTGATCGACGGAAAGACGATCACTCCTGAAGAGCTCATTGCTGAAAATAAGGAAAGAGATAAGCTCAAGAAGCTTATCGAAGACACAAAGAAAGCTGACGAAGAGGCGAGAAAACAGCAGAAGGAGATCTGGGAAAGAGAAAAAGCTCTTATGGACAAGATCAAGGAACTTCAGAATCAGAGCAAATAGCCGCTCAGCTTAATTCGTTTATTTTACTTAGGATAATCGGTGTGTTATGTCGAGATCAGCACTTTTATTTGACTTGAAAAAGGTTTTGTGTTACAAAGCCGTCGCTTTAACGGCTCTTTTACTTTTGAGCTATGGACTCAGTGCAACGGATCTGAACTTGAAGTATCTGCCGAACCAGGCCGTAAAGGTGGGTGACGGAAAGTATCAACTTGCTAAAGACTTTGATACTTCGGTTAAGCAGATCCGAGCCCTTTTTGCAGGTGATGCCAACATCAAGGAAGATCTTCATATCAATGAGGATAATTTCAGGGTGCAGGTGTTCTACAACCTCAAAGAGTCGGCCCCCTGGCATAAGATCTATGTCATCTCCTGGGACGATAAGGTTTTTGCACGAGTCTTTAAATAGCAAGAGGGTCCCGGATCGTCCAATGGCAGGACTATGGATTCTGGCTCCATCAATTAAGGTTCGAATCCTTATCCGGGATCCAATTTCTTGAATTGACCCCATCGTCTAGTGGTTAGGACGGCGGCCTCTCACGCCGTTAACGGGGGTTCGAATCCCCCTGGGGTCGCCAGATCTTCCAGAAAGTGAGAAATCCTTAATTATTCTTTTCGTTATTTTTTGCGGGTGCTTCAAACCATCTATCTTTAGGTACAAGAACAGGTTGCGGTGGATCTGCTTCGTAATTAGGTGACATGATCTGAACACCGTACTCGTTGAACACATCCTGAATGTTCTGATGAAGTCTGTTCAGGACCGCTGGCCTGCCGTTGACCTCTTCGACAGGTGCAAAAAGTCTGTATTCCACATAAAAATCACTCAATGCGGTCTGAAGGACATAGGGAGCCGGGTTTCTTTTTACTCCTTCGGTTTTTTCCGCGGCCATTATAAGCATTGCGTGCACCTGTCTCCACGGAGTGTTATATCCGATGGTGACGGATGTTGATATTACCAGTCCCATTTCTTTATGCAATCTCGTAAAATTTGTTGTTGCAGACCCAACCAGAACTGCATTAGGAACGGTTATCTCTTCATTTTTTATGTTTCTGATCTTTGTTGAAAGCATGCCGAGAGAAATGACAATGCCTTCGACATCACCTGTTTTGACAAAATCACCGGGACGGAAAGTTCTTGAGTACATAAGGATAAGTCCGCTCATCGCCTGACTCATAATTCCCGAGGAACCGAGAGATACTATCAGTCCCAGCATAATGCTTATCCCTTTGAACGCTTCACTTCCGCTTCCAGGGAGATACGGATAGGCCGCAATTATTCCGAATATCCAGATAAGTGTTGTAACTATTCTCCGGGTAGGCTGAGCAGTATCTGGAAAAATTACCGGCATAGAGATCTTTTCCTGTTCGATCATGTCGAAAAGAAGCCTTGATATACGATTGATTATCCATGCGCAGAATGTGATGACAGCAACTATCATTAGGTCAGGTATTGATGATATGATCGATGAAAAAGTAGCCGAAAAAGCCGCATTCAGATAACTTCCGAGTGCATTGCCGAAGTTTTTTGTCTGTGGGAATCTCGTAAGCATGAATGTGATGAATACATAGGTCATTATCAGGTAGATGATCCAGCTTACAGCAGTTATCAGATTCCCCGCTCTTGCAGTTATTTCTTCAGCATGGAAAGCTTTCAGCAGGTCGCTTTTGACAGTTTTTCCACCGGTTGCAAGTTTAGATGAAATGAAATCATTCAGTTTTTTTGTGCTCCTGGCTGTGAATATTATGAAAAGAATGAACAGAGCAAGTGCTGTCACCGACTGAATGACAGCAAAGATATAGGCGGATGATGTTCTTTTTTTTCTTTCTGCTTCAAAAAGATTGTTCAGTAAATCCGTAACCTTTTGCGTTTCTGATTTAACAGTTCCATTTTTTAAAGGATCAATGTCTCCTGGAGTAATGACAAAGATCCCGCGATCTCCGAGCATTATCAAATTTCCTTCATTAATTTGCTTTGATGTCACTTCACCGGGGATCTCTCTTTTAATAAGGTCTTCGATTCTGGATTGCGCCCTGTTCTTTCTTGCTGCCGGACTGAAACCGGTAAGTTCGCCTCTGAATGTGAATACTTGAGTGCCGTCAATGACCAGAATCTCATCTGCTGTATCAGGAGGAATGTCACTTCCTTTAACATTTGCAAAAAGCGGCGCTGAAAGGATAGCCAGACATAAGATCATTGTGAAATTTCTAAATAAAATACGCATACATGTCTCCGTTAGATTTCAGAGATATTGTATTTGATGTGGAAAAAAAGTCAAAAAGAATTCCAGGGATTTATTTTGCTTCGATGACCCAGCCTGCCGGACCTTCCATGTCACCGTTCTGGATGGATGTGAGAATTCTGTAAAGTTCCTTTGTTTTCGGGCCTACTTCTTTTCCTTCGCCATAGAAGGAATATCTGTGTCCTTTATTTGTGATGGAGCCGATCGGTGATATAACCGCCGCGGTTCCGCATGCACCTGCCTCTACGAACTCACCTAGCGATGTCACGGGAATTTCCCTTTCCACGACTTTCATTCCGAGATAGTGTTCAGCAATGTGCATGAGGCTGTATTTTGTTATCGATGGAAGTATTGAAGGGGATTTAGGTGTAACAAAAGTGTTGTCTGCTGTGATTGCGAAGAAATTAGCCGCCCCGACTTCTTCAATGTTTGTCTGTGTGGCGGGATCAAGGTAAATGCAGTCAGAGAAACCTGCATCAACGGCCTCTTTATGAGCTTTAAGGCTTGCCGCATAGTTGCCACCGACTTTTACTCCGCCCGTTCCTCTAGGCGCCGCTCTGTCATAATTGGCTATTGTGAAGTGACACGGTGCAAGTCCGCCTTTGAAATAAGGTCCGACAGGAGTGACGAATATTCCGAAAAGATATTCAGGTGCAGGTCTCACGCCGACATTTTCACCCACGCCGATAAGATACGGTCTGAGATAAAGAGATGCACCGCTTCCGTATGGCGGAACGAACTTTTCATTCGCTTTAACGACTTTGACGCATGCTTCAATGAACTTTTCCTCAGGATATACCGCCATAAGGAGCTGTTCGCACGAACTTTTCATCCTTGCGGCGTTCCTGTCGGGTCTGAAAAGAAGAATTCTGCCGTCTTTCGTTGTGTAGGCCTTCAGACCTTCAAAGCACTGCTGTCCGTAATGAAGAGCTGTGGAGCCTTCGTGAATTCTGAGATAGTCATCGGTTGTAAGCACACCATCATCCCATTTGCCGTTCTTGAAGTTCGAAATGAAACGGTACTCGCATTTCAGATAGCCGAATCGAAGTTCAGACCATTTGATGTCAGCCTTTTCAACCATTTTTTCCTCCGTGGATCTTTTTTTGATATTTTAACTTTAATGAAAAAAAACAAAGGACAGTGAACTTTAGAAAATAAAAACGGGTTTGTCAAATTGATTTATATCAGCGTCTTACGGCAGTGTGAAAGTTCTCGGCATACTGCTGAAAGAATAGAATTTTCCTCCGCAGAGACCTGTTGATGCCGCAACATCGATACCGTATGCATATATTGAGTGGGTGCCGCTTCCCAGAGCCGCTTTAAGCTCAGGGTCGAGCGAATACTGGAATCCGTGATTCCTGTTCCCGCCGCAGACATCCCCGACGGCCTGCTCCCTCTGTACTACGGCCCTGATCCATCTGGTTACAGGAGTGTTTCCGGTATTTCCATTTTTGTAGAATACGAGATGGACGAGAAGGGCGGCGTTGTAATCGTTGGGATCACATGTCCAGCCCCAGAGATAGCTGTCAGATCCGCTTGTAATTCCGTCAAAATTACCGTTTGGAGCGGTGCTTGCCGCATTTGTAATGACAAGATCGTCTATCAGCATTCCGTCTTCAACATTACTTCCGTCAGATCTGAATCTCATTCCGAATGTAAATTTATTGGTGATGCATCCCGCCGGCATATTCCATGTCCTGTTCGACCATGTAGACCATGTCTGTGTTTTCAGTGTCGAGTCGTTATTCCAGTTCGATCCGTTGTCGCCGCTGCATCTTGCCTGAATATAGTCAAAATCGCTTGAGGTGCTTTCCACCCAGCCTGTATAATAGAATGATGCCTGAACGGTGCACCCTGTACATGCTGTCAGATCATAATATCCTGAGATCCTCGAAGTTTCATCAATATTGCTGCTGTAATAGTAATCCGCATCATAATATCCCCAGCTGTATGAAGCACTTCTTGCCCGGTAGGTCTCTCTTCCCCAGTAGTTACCTGTTCCGAGCCAGCTCTGATTACCGTTATCCCAGTTATATGATCCGCTGTTCGGAAGTGACCATACTGCATTCTGGCATGTAAGTCCCGACCAGCACTGCTTAAGACCGGTATCGCATCTTTCCCCGATAGCTGTATTGCAGTTGGAATCAGTAAAGCACATCACACATTTTCTCGGATTGACACTGGTGTCGCATACAGGTTTGTTATAATCAGCAGTACAGTCTGAATTCTGAGCGCATTCGTGGGTTTTGCAGGATGAACCGTCCCAGAAATAGTCAGTCGTGCATTTAAATCTGCATGAATTTGTATCGGGTGTTTCGTTGTATGTGGTTGTGCTGTCGGCAGGTGACCATGCTGTACCGTTCCATGTCTGTGTATAATTTGACACAGTGTTCCAGTCTGTTCCGGCAGGTTTTGATGCGCAGTTGAAAGTTTTTGTGTCAGCAGCACAGATAGAACCGTTCCATGTGTAGTTCAATGCGCATTTGTAACGGCATTCCGAAGTGCTTGCATCCGTGTTGTATGCTGTTGCGGTTTCAGCAGGAAGCCACTCAGTTCCGCTCCATGTCTGTGTATAGCTTGAAACTGTGTTCCAGTCGCTTCCGGCAGGTTTTGAAGCGCAGTTGAAGGTCTTTGTATCGGCAATACACGCAGAGCCGTTCCATGAATAATTTACATTGCATTTGAATACGCATTCTGTTGTGCTCGGGGTCGAATTAAAAGTACCTGTTGTGGAAGGAGCCCAGTCTGTTCCGTTCCATGTCTGGGTTATGCTCGATGCCGTGTTCCAGAAAGCGTTTGCCGGAAGTCCTGTGCAGTTCTGTCCGTTTTTCGTGTCGGCGGCGCAGATAGAGCTGTTCCATGTATAGTTCAAAGCACATTTATATCTGCATTCGGTCGAACTGGCTGAAGCATTATAGGTCGTAGCACTGTCAGCAGGAACCC
>JAKLDO010000199.1 GCA_022703485.1 bacterium | reverse complement strand
TGAAGTGATCTTAAATCCGGAAAACAGGTAATGAAAAATTATTTAACAAAAGGCGACAAAAAGGTTGACACATACCGCACCCGAGCTTTTCCAGACATGAATTCCTTCCTGAATTCAAGCACTTGCTGTCAAGCTTAATAAACATGCGGCCTGTCAGACGGGGTTGGATATCCGCCCCTTCGATTACAAAAAAAAGGCTGAACAATGTCACAACTGCAAAAACTTTTCTCATAATTATCTCCCGGAAGTTTTCAAACACACAGATGATATTTGCAGTTTTCAGAGAGTTTTTCGACCTGATTTGCGGATTTGAACCAGAAAAAAGTCCTTATGCGTAAAATTTAAGGCTAAATCGCATCATTATCAGAAGTTTCGATCGGAAGTCCTGTTTCGCAATCGACCGGATCGCCGTCAAGACTGTTGCAGTCACAGAGAGTTTCGCGCTGTGTCTCTTCAAGGGAATTGGTTAATAATATTTCCACAATTGATATTCTGACAAAATTTTATATACCTTGTCCAGGTTTATAAAAATCATCAGGAAAACCTAAGAAAGTAATTTTGCCCATTTCATCAATTTTTATTTCAGCATATTGAGCATCATCCATTACAGCGGAATTGTACCTGTCTGATAAAAACAGTATTTTCTGGTTGGTTGAACCAATCCACTGTTTTTCAGAGCATCTGAGCCTTTCAATATATCTCCCTGAAATAAGAATGTCTATGTTCTC
>JAKLDO010000198.1 GCA_022703485.1 bacterium | reverse complement strand
CAACTATCAGACCGCTTCTTTTAGGTGCAATTATTCATTCCACACCCGTTGCTGTATATTATGAAAATTCAGAAACAACTAGAATTTTTGCAGGTGCAAATGACGGAATGCTTCACAGCTTTGATCAGAACGGGAATGAAACATTTGCTTATATACCATATCCTGTAATGCCTGCTCTGACAGCAATTTCCGATTACATGGAAGGAATTAAATTTAAATCTTTCGTTGACGGTCCGGTCAAACTTCTTCATTTTGATGACAACAAGGATGGTATAGTTACAGACGGTGAAAAAGCATATCTAATTTTCGGATATAGAAGAGGTGCAAAATATTACACAGTAATTGATGTTTCAATAATTGATAATCCTAAATTTGTTCAGCACATCCCTGTTGAAGGTCAAAGCTGGGCAAAACCGCTTGTATTTAACAAGGGAAGCGCAAAATATATCGTTCTTGCCGGAGGGTATGATCCTTGTTTCGATCCTGATATTCCATCGGGATGCTCAACAAACGGTTCAGGACACCTTGATCCTGACGGCAATGAAATATCAATCCTGAAATTTAATGCCATAACTGGGAAATTTGACTCCTTCAGATTGATAGAACCTGATTCAAACGGTGCTACCCAGAGAGATACAGAATGGCTCAGAGCATCTATTGCAGCTGACCCGATAGCAATAAATTCATCAGATACTCTCGATAGAGAAACTGAGTTTGTTTATCTTATTGACATTTCAGGAACTGTTTTCCG
>JAKLDO010000197.1 GCA_022703485.1 bacterium | reverse complement strand
GGCGATTTCCGCCGCGAACCTTGTGTTTTTTGGATTCCTGCAGATACAAATTTTGAATATGGATTTATAATTAAAGAAACAAATAATGGGACAACATATGTTATTTCACCTCAACCATTGTCTTGGTTGAAGCCTGTATGAATTTATTTTTATTTCATTCTTAAAATATATAAAACAGCTTCGAGCTCAACCTACACCGATACTTTATCTTTGAAAATTGCGAAGCAGCTTTCTACGCAAATTCCATGGTGGCACAATGTTGTAATTATTACGAAAATTAAAAATACGAACGAAGCAATATTCTAAAAAGAACTTTCATAAAAACAGTAAAAGAGACGCTGAATTACACCGGCATTTTATCCTTGAAGATGTATGCCATTACGAGGGATGCTGTGGCAAACTTTCTGAGACTTTTCATGTTTTATAGCATTTCTTGAAATTAAACGCACATTCGATATATTAACTTGTTGTTTGTGAATTTAGAAATCATGGAGAATGGGGTGTGTGTCGTGAAACAACTGTTCAGTGCTGACAGAGAATACAATTTATGGGTTCAGGGATTAAAGCAGAAGATCCGTTCTGTTCAGATAAAAGCGGCCCTAAGTGTCAATGCGGAAATGCTGAATTTTTACTGGGAGCTTGGTGCTGATATTGTTGAAAAACAGAAAAACTCTAAATGGGGCGACGGCTTTCTTGCAAAATTAAGCGATGATCTGATAGATGAATTCAAAGATATTAAAGGATTTTCCAAGAGAAATCTCGA
>JAKLDO010000196.1 GCA_022703485.1 bacterium | reverse complement strand
GTCATTTGGTTCACAGGTAGTTACAAAGGATGGTGTTACAGTTGCAAAAGAGATTGAAGAGAAAGACCCATTTAAGAATGTGGGAGTAGAGATGATTAAAGAAGCTTCAAATAGGGTAAACGAATTGGCAGGAGATGGAACAACAACTGTAACAGTTTTGGCACAAGCTATCGCAAATGTTGGTTTTAAGAATGTAGCTGCAGGGGCAAATCCAATTTCTCTTAAGAGGGGTTTAGATAAAGGAACAGAAATTATTTTAGGAGAGTTGTCAAAAAAGGCTAAAAAAATAACTACAAAAGAGGAGATCTCACAAGTAGCAACAATCTCAACAAATAATGACAAGGATTTAGGAGATATGATTGCGGGAGTTTTTGATAAGGTCGGAAAAGATGGTGTCATTACTGTTGAAGAGGCAAAAGGTTTTAAAGATGAGGTTGAATATACTGAAGGAATGGAATTTGATAATGGGTATGTTAGCGCATATTTTGTTAACAATGCAGAAACACTGGAAACTGTGATGGAAAATCCATATATCTTTATTACAGATAAAAAGCTCTCAAATTTACAAGATATTCAAGCAATAGCAGAGAAGGTTCTAGGTGCTGCTGATAGGCCGATGGTAATAATTGCAGATGATATTGAGAATCAAGCATTGGCAACTTTAGTCGTAAACAAGTTAAGGGGGACATTGGATGTTGTTGCAATAAAGGCACCGGGATTCGGTGATAGAAAAAAAGAGATGCTTAAGGATCTTTCAGTATTAACAGGTGCAGAGTATATT
>JAKLDO010000195.1 GCA_022703485.1 bacterium | reverse complement strand
TAAAATCTTTCCGTCAGGGGCTTGTTTCCAAGTTTTTAAGCCCATATAAATTTTGGTAGCATCTGCTTCTGTATAAATAATCTCAGCAGCGGTTTTTCCTGTTATTGCCCAATGCAGTTTGTTTTGAACCGAAGCAAAAAAGTGTTGAGTTATTTCCGATTTGTTGTCATAATCAGCCGAGAGTGCATAGATGTCAGTTATTTTTTGATATAAACGTCTTTCACTTAATCGAATCTCTCGGATTCGCTCCAACATTTCTTCAAAATAATCTTCTCCAAAATGTTTGATTTGTTTTAATCGCTCATCATCCATAGCAAAACCTTTGATGATGTATTCGTGCAAAATTTCAGTTGCCCATTTTCTAAATTCAATGGCTCTTTGTGAGTTTACTCTGTATCCAACTGCTGTAATGGCTCTTAAATTATAGTATTTGGTTTGGTAGGTTTTACCGTCTTCGGCAGTGTGTCGGAAATCCCGACATACTGAATCTTCGTCTAATTCGGCATCTTCAAATATTTTTTTAAGGTGTTCGGTTATAGTAGAACGTCCTTTTTCAAAAAGTTCAGCTATTGTTTTTTGCGTTAACCAAAGTGTTTTGTCTTGATAAAAAACGTCTATATTTACTTTGCCACTTTCGGTTTTGAAAATAACAAAGTTGTTTATAGGCTGTAAACCGCTATTTTGATTTTCGTTGCTCATTTTGATTCCATTTTGTAAACACCATTAATCAAATAAAATGTTCTTCGTCTCTGTTTTTTTCTCTTTCAATATCCTTTTCAAGATAGTCAATG
>JAKLDO010000194.1 GCA_022703485.1 bacterium | reverse complement strand
GTACCTTCCCCACTCCGGGTCTTTTGAGGAATATGTCTTTTCACTTTCCGGCCCTTCCGTTTCAGCAGTCTCCGTGACATCAGATGCATGCTCAGTTTCACTTTCTGACACATCTTCATCATCTGAGCTCTCAGCAAGCTTTTCTTTTTTATCATTATTTTCAGTCTTTTCCGGCTCTTTATCTTCATCAGGAGAAGCTTTTTCCTCTTTTACTCCCTTTCCTCCGAATATCGCCGATTCCCAGCCTATCACATTTTCACCCTCTTCAACCTTGACGGATCCTGAAAAAGGATCTGAATCTGATTCGGAAAAAAGGCTGATGACCGAAAATGTCAGAGCAAGCAGGATCGCAGTTTTCCTGAAAATAAATGATGTCATCTGATGTCTGCCGTCCCGATCACGAACATTGAAATATCGATCGACGATTCCTTTGCATCAAGAACTATCTCATGCGTGAACGAGAAATCACTGTATTGAGCTTTCGTCCTTATTTTCATCAACCCTTTGCGGTGTGTTTTCACGACAAACGGTATCTCGTTATCACCTTTTTTAAGTGTTCCTTTCCACGAGTGGGACCTGAGAGCCGAGATCGAAGGATCTTTCGAGAAAAATGCCACACCGTCATCAAGATCTATGGAAAAATCAACATTTTCGAGATCGCTCTTTGAATTGTACTTGAGCTTTATCGTGACAGGCTTTCCGCTTCCGACAGTGGATTCATGGACAAGAGTTCTTTGCACAGAATTATCGCTTGGATCATAACCCATTATTATCATTGATGAAATTACGACGAGCACAGATGCGGCAATAGC
>JAKLDO010000193.1 GCA_022703485.1 bacterium | reverse complement strand
CGATGGCCACCCGCACCGCATCCAATTTTTCTTCGTCTTCTTCCGGCTCGGGGAAGGAGGCCAGGGCCAGTTCGACCAGGCCACGCACGCCCTCACCGTGCGCTGAGGAAATCGCGTTCGGTTCGCCGAGGCCGAGTTCGTGGAAATCCGCCTCGACCATGCCGGAATTCATCCCCTCCGCCTTGTTGACCGCAACGAACACCGGCCGCGCCAGGCGCCGCAGCTTGTTGGCGATTTCCTTGTCGTGCGGCGTCAGACCGCTGCGCGCATCGACCACGAAAATAACGGCATCGGCCTCGGCGATCGCCTGTTCGGTCTGGCGTGCCATTTCGTGCAGGATGCCGTCCTTGACCAGCGGCTCGAAGCCGCCGGTATCGACGACCAGGTAAGGCTTGCGGCCCAGCTTGCCGTGACCGTAATGACGGTCGCGGGTAAGGCCGGGCAGATCGGCGACAATGGCGTCACGCGAACGGGTCAGACGGTTGAACAGCGTCGACTTGCCGACATTGGGTCGGCCAACAAGAACCAGGGTGGGCTTCATTGCGCCTCGAAGGCGCGGATGCTGCCACCGGTGGTCTGCACCAGAAAGCCCGAACCAAGTGCCTGGACCGGCGTGCGCACCGGGTCGCCGTCGATCTTCTGACGCGCCACGAAACTACCATCCTCACGCGACAGGAAATGGACGATGCCCTCGCCGTCGGCGACGGCAACCACACCGCGCTGGACCGCCGGGCCCGAAACGCGGCGATGCAGCAGCTTGTCCTGCTTCCAGACGCTGCCACCGGTATTGCGATCCAGTGCATGGACTGCGCCGCGGTCATCGGTCACGAACAG
>JAKLDO010000192.1 GCA_022703485.1 bacterium | reverse complement strand
CTTGTTAGAAAGGATTGAGACAGCAGCTGGCTCCGTTATTGGGCATCCATTTCGCGCTATGATATTTACAAAAACCGACCTTGTTAGAAAGGATTGAGACATTTCCATGTTTTTTTCAATTTGCTCTAACAAATATTTCGCTCTATATAATTATTTACAAAAACCGACCTTGTTAGAAAGGATTGAGACAAGATGTCAAAATCGACAACGAAAAAACAAATAAAACATTTACAAAAACCGACCTTGTTAGAAAGGATTGAGACACTCAAAGAGGTTGACGTAGTTGAACGATATGGACTTTTTGATTTACAAAAACCGACCTTGTTAGAAAGGATTGAGACAACTCTTGGTTTAAACAAAATAAAAAGTCATCCCCTTCGGATGACATTTACAAAAACCGACCTTGTTAGAAAGGATTGAGACACACTGTATTGCATACAGCATATCCGAATAAATCAATTATTTACAAAAACCGACCTTGTTAGAAAGGATTGAGACGGCCTTGGCTCTTTTTATTCTATCTGCAGCCGCATTGGCTAATTTACAAAAACCGACCTTGTTAGAAAGGATTGAGACAGAAGAGATGATAGCCACCTCCTTTAAAATTTTCTTGTTTACAATATTTACAAAAACCGACCTTGTTAGAAAGGATTGAGACTAATGTAACATTGAAGAATGTCATTAAGATTTGAAGTTTTGTCCACTTCATTTACAAAAACCGACCTTGTTAGAAAGGATTGAGACTACTATATTGGTACTTCTTAATAGAACAATTCTGCGGAAACATTTACAAAAACCGACCTTGTTAGAAAGGATTGAGACGGCAAGAGCTAACTCAACA
>JAKLDO010000191.1 GCA_022703485.1 bacterium | reverse complement strand
ACCCAGAAGGCATATTTCATTGTAAGTCCTTCCGCCGGAAGGTAATCGCCTTCGGTGTTCGGACATCCTTTGCCGAGCCCGAGCCGGTGGCAGTGTTCATAGGGCTCTCTTATCGAAAAATATATGTCCTGTGCAAAAAGGAGCGGATTTCCGGTATAAAAATAGTTGTGATACATCAGCAGGAGCCCTGTGAATCCGAAAGGTATTGTAATTATGAACATTTCCTTCAGATTTTTATTTTTCAGGAACATGAAAATTATCAGGGACATATAAAGGAATACTGCGTTCTGAGGACGGATAAAAAGTAGTATCGAAGCTGTAAAACCTGCAACAAGCGTCCAGGCGGTCCCTTTTCTATAAAGAAGAATATATATCGGAAAAAGTGTGAGCACAAGGTTGAAGGTGTGTGTCATGTAGGAAGCGCCCATAAGAAGATAGAATGAGCTGAATACACTGAATATCATTGCGAATAGTGAAACTTTTTCATCAAACTGCTTTTCGGCTATCTTTCCGAGAAGAAGGACTGCTATTCCGTTACAGAGAGGAGTAAAAAGATATGATATTCCCAGAAGTTCAAACGGTGCCAGAAATATTGAGAACCCTGGCAGGAAAAGAGAAAAATATCTGCCGTTCACATCCATGTTGAAAGTGTTCTGGTAGTATTCATATAGTTCGCTTGAAGGTATGTGGAATGTGCCGGTGTCAAGGAATATTCTGGCTGTCCAAAGGAAATGGGATGCATCGATTACATGAGGGATGGAATCAAAAACGAATACTGATATCAGCGCACAGAGAAAAAATCCGAGAAAAGGGAATATCTTATATCTGTGATCTAAGAGAAAGCT
>JAKLDO010000190.1 GCA_022703485.1 bacterium | reverse complement strand
CTGATGGTGAATACTTACCTCTCGTTCGATAAAAAAGCAGTCGCGGCATTTTTCGGAGATGAAATGCATAAACTCTGCTACTGCTATGATATCGGAGAAGGTCAGTCAATGACAGAAAGGGAATGCACACCGCAAGACATGGACACAGATCCCGTTTCCGCATCAGAGCCTAAACCTGCAGACGGGGAAGAAAATCAGACACTTGATACACAACTGTCATGGAAACAGGGCAGTGATCCGGACGGAGGTACAGTTAAAAACACACTTTATTTCGGAACATCAAACCCTCCTGAGGAAGTAATTTTTGAGAACAGTGCGGAAACTTCATGGGAACCTGAAACAGTCCTTAAAAAGAATACCCAGTATTTCTGGAGAGTTGATACGACAGATGACGAAGGTAACACTGCCAGAGGAAAAACATGGACTTTCAATACAGATGAATCAGTAATAGAACTGCCGGCACACGACTTTCTGATACTCGTGAACGGCGAGCTGAAAGGAAAACTTGATGACGAACTGGCCCAGTATTCTCAGGACCTTGAAGATGACGGATACACTCCGGCCATCCGTTACTGGATACCGGGCGGAGCTCAGGTGATGAAAGGCATAATTAAAAAAAGCTACGAAGACAGCATCATAAAAGGAGCCGTCATGATCGGGAACATGCCTCCTGCCAGTTATGAACAGAATGCTGATTACGGCGAACCTTACGGAATAGTTTACGAAGAGTTCCCCAGCGAGTTCTTTTTCATGGACATGGATGGAACATGGGAAGATACCGACCTCAACGGAATATATGACAAGTACCCTGAAACACTGACAGTTGAGATATTCACATCAAGGATCACAGGGGCAGCGGAAGAGATCTCTGACTACCTTGGCAGAGTGCATGACTACAAAAAGAACGGATCTT
>JAKLDO010000019.1 GCA_022703485.1 bacterium | reverse complement strand
CTCATCGACCCTGTCGCGGGAGCGCTGGAACTTCTTCACGCCGGATTTCTCATCCACGATGATGTGATGGACCGCGATGAAATGAGGCGCGGGGCTCCGTCAATGCATGTCCAGTACAGGAAAGATCTTGAAGGGAAACAGGACTGCGATGTTGAAAGAAACTCTGAAAACATTGCACTTTGTCTTGGAAATATCTGTTATTTTCTCGCCTTTGACATGCTCAACAAGACAAATATCTCTCCTAAACGCAAGACCTCACTTACCGCCCTCTTCAACCGTGAAGCCGTGACCACAGGCTTCGGACAGATGGACGACCTCTATATTTCAGGAACAGAGTGTTTTCCTGACACTCAGACGATACTTAACATATACCGCATGAAAACTGCCTGCTACACATTCTCTCTTCCTCTCGCTGCAGGAGCATTGACAGCAGGGGCCGCCGCAAAAGAATCCCAGAAGCTCATCCAGACGGGACTTGAGATCGGAACCCTTTTCCAGATGAGGGATGACGAACTGAACCTTTTCGGAAATGAAGAGATCACAGGAAAACCTGCAGGAAGCGATGTGCGTGAAGGTAAAAAAACTCTTCTATATTCTCTCATTCTTCAGAACGCCAGGAATGATGAAAGGAAATTCGTTCTGGAAATGCTGGGTAAAAAAGATGTGACACCGGATGACATTGCAAGGATCGTCCGCATAGCTGAAAGTTCAAAAGCCGCAGAAAAACACAAAATGATGATGAACAGGTCCGCACAGAAAGCATCTGCTCTAATAAAGAAATTGAAGACCGGAGAAGGATTCGGCACGGTTTTTGAGACAATTCTAAACTTTTCGTATAAAAGAGAAAACTGAAACAGTTTTTTGCCATAATTGCAAATCAGTGAATTACAACAAAATCAGTCCGCAACCTGAACTGCCGGAATCTTTTTTGTCTTCATCAGCAGTTTCATCTTCATCCGAATCATCGGGAGTTTCACCGGTTTCAGGGTCGTATTTCATTAAAACGACTTCACCATCTTTTACAAATGCGACATAAGGAATACCATTATCATCAACTGCAATCGAGGCATCTCTACCTACTGCGAAAAACTCATTATCACCTACTGTTTCCAGTTTTCCGTTTTCATATTTTTTCACTCCCACTTTCAATGCCGAGCCTGCGTCATTATTTAAATGCACTGAAAAAGCTACATAAACAATATCGTTATACACCACATAGGATACACCCTGCTTTGAATCAATTTGAAAAAGATTGTCCCACTTTCCGTCATTGTATTTGTAAAGACCTGAATACATCCCGAAATACAGATTATCAGAACTGTCTATCATCAGTTCTCCTCCGAACTGCAGATAACCGCCTACCTGAACCCAGTCTGTTCCATCAAACTTGATAATTTTAACACCGTCATTGTCAGAATAAACTGCATATGGTGTATTTTTACTGTCAAAAACCATTGAACTGCATGATGATGCCATCGGAGTTTCTTCATTAAAACCGAACATCGGTTCTCCGATATATATCCATTCATCATTTTTAAATTTTGCTACATTTGCCGCATCATAAGTATATTCGTAATCTGTTTCTTCATTATATTCTTTGCATGCATCAGAGGAACAGCCGCTTATTGCAATATACGGAATATTTTCAGGACTGAAGGAAATATGCGTTTCTTTCACTTTAAAATTAAAATCATTCAATCCAGCAAGATTATTCCACCGGTTTTTGCTTTCATCATATTTCTTCACCTGAAGATCATAGCTGTCAAACGCAGGGAATGCTGCATGGGGAACTCCTTCTCCATCAACAGCAAATGAAACATATAGCGAATCCGTTGCATCATACTGACTTCTAACATTTCCTATTTTTCCTGAGAATTTTTCCGGACCTGCATAAGTCCACTTTTCCCCGTCAAATTTTGCAATTGAAAGATAAAGTATATCTTCAACAAATGCGACATAAACATTTCCCTTTTTATCAGCTTCAAGAGACAGAAGAGAATAAAAGCTGTCCGGAAAAAACGACGGATCACCGACTTCCACAAATGCACCTTTGGCATAAATAAATCCCGAAAAAAGCAGGACTGTTATGCAAATTATTATCTTTTTACTCATAATCCCCTCCATTTATCTGCATGAATTATTCTCCATGAGCTCATATACCGGCTCAAATATGTTCAAAGAGAGAATCTGTGCCACAATGACTCCTAAATCAGGTTGGCTTATAATTTATACAATCTTTATCGTGAAGACTTGATGAATTTAACTTGGATTAAAAGTTTTGTCAAGTGACGATTTGTACCAAAATTTTTAATTGACTTTGTCAAAAATCGGGACATATATTCCGCCTGTGTTGTTCAACCTTTTCAAACCGGAGATTGAAAAATGGATTTTCTAAGATCATTACATCAAAAAGCCATTGCTGCGTCCAAAACCATCGTCCTTCCTGAAGGAAACGAGCCCAGAACTTTAAAAGCAGCCGAAATTATCACCCGAGAAAAGCTTGCGAAAGTAATTCTTGTCGGCATTGAAACAGACATAAAAAAAGCAGCGGAAAAGGAAAAAGCCGACATATCCGGAATTCAGATTGTGGAACCATTGAAAAGTGAATTCTACAAAGATTTCTGCGATACTTTCTTTGAACTGAGAAAAGCAAAAGGGGTGACACCTGAGCAGGCCGCTGAAACAATGAAAAATGAAGTCTATTTCGCCACAATGATGGTGCATAAAGGCCTTGCCGACGGACTGGTGAGCGGTGCGATCCATTCAACAGGCGACACCATCAGACCGGCGCTTCAGATAATCAAGACCAAGCCCGGAATAAAAAGTGTTTCGAGCTCTTTCGTAATGCTTGTGCCCGATTGCAAGATGGGAAGCAACGGAATGTTCGTGTTCGCCGACTGCGCCGTGAACATAGATCCCACTGCTTCAGAGCTTGCCGAGATCGCGATCTCAAGCGCTGAAACTGCAAAAGTGCTCTGTGACATGGAACCCAAGGTGGCAATGCTCTCATTCTCGACTTACGGCAGTGCAAAACACCAGTATGTCGACAAAGTGACAGAAGCTGTGAAAATAATTAAAGCGAGTGCTCCTGACCTGAAAGTTGACGGTGATATTCAGGCCGATGCTGCCATAGTTGCAAGCGTAGGAAAGACGAAATGTCCGGAATCAAAGATCGCAGGTGAAGCCAATGTACTCGTTTTCCCCGATCTTCAGAGCGGAAATATCGGATATAAACTTGTTCAGAGACTTGCAAAGGCCGAAGCGGTGGGACCGTTCCTTCAGGGCATTGCAAAACCCGTAAACGACCTTTCCAGAGGCTGTTCAGTTGAAGATATCGTGAATGTCGTGGCGATCACCGCAGTTCAGGCTACTTCGGAATAAATCATCAGTTCACTTCATTAACTTTTCAAGTATTGTTTAAGAATTTTCTTTATCAGCCTTTGATAAGGCATACCTGATTCAACAGCTTTTTTCTTCAGTATCTCAATAATATCTACTTCAAGTCTAATGGTTACTGGTTTTGTTTTTACCTTTCCTGAACATTTATATACATGGTTTTTTTCTCCTACTGTTTCAAAAACGGAAACAGAGAGATTTTTTTTATTTTCTGAATAATAATTTATTTTCTGACTCCGCAACAGAATTTCAAGAGGTATCCCGAGAAAATCATGCAAATTTTTTATCATATTCAAAGTCAACATCCGTTTTCTGCTTAAAACTTCTGAAACTTTACTTTTTGAACCGACACATCCCACAAGATCTTTCTGTTTCAGATTCATCTGATCCATCCTGAAAAGTATTGCATCTACGGGATCTGGTATATCCAGCTTATATTTTTCATTTTCATAATCCGACACAAGCAGCGACAACATCTTCAATTCATCAGACTCTGCACCGCTTTTTTTATGAACTATCAATTCATCAATCCTTTTCAGTACCTTTGAATATTGATATTCATCTTTGATCACTCTGAAAAGATCTGTTTTCATAAAATGCTCCTAAAATATTTTTTTCTCGTATTCCGCATGAGTTCCGACCCACATAATCCTTACAACGCTCTCCTCATAAAGAACAATAACGACTAGTCGATAGCTGTTTCCCTTTATGTTAAACACAACCAGATTGTTGTGCAGAAAACTTGCTGTGCTATATCTCGCCTTTATATCTTGCGGTGTCCTCCAGTCAGTCCGTTCAACCTCTGCAACCCACATTTCAAAAGAACTTTTTGCATTTGCATGTTTTTTCAAATAGTCAAAAATCAGTTTTTTTCCTACTACAATCATTATCCTACTTTTCTTCCATAATTTGTCAAGACATAAGTTCCCAAATAAAGAACAATTCAGATTTTCAAATAAACAATATCTTATTGCAGATTAAATTTCAAGAATTCAGAGAAAGCATCAGATGTCGTGGCGATCACCGCAGTTCAGGCGGCTTCGGAATAGATATTATTTCACCATGTAGGCGTTGTCTATAGTGATAGGTTCGACCGGAACATCGTCATAATGTCTGACTGATGTGGTTTTGACTGCGGCTATTGCGTCAACGACTTCCATACCTTCGATAACCGTTCCGAATGCGGCATACTGGTTGTCAAGGCTGGGGCAGTCGTCTGTACAGATGAAAAACTGTGATGTCGCACTGTTGGGATCGCTGGTTCTCGCCATCGATATCGTATACTGCTTATGAAGGATATTGGGATTTCTTTCAAGTTTTATAGGTTCGACCATCGCTGTCTTTTCGAACATGCCTTTGAGCATTCCGCCACCCTGGATCACAAATCCGGGAATAACTCTGTGGAAGATCAGCTTATTGTAATACTTTGCATCGACATGCTTTATGAAATTCTTTACCGTGACAGGCATGTCATCTCCGTAAAGCCCTATTGTGATCTTTCCTTTTGTCGTCTCGAATACCGCTTTGTCAGTGATCTTCATTTTTTCCTCCGTTTAAATGAATAAAGACCGGAAATACTAATAAAATACCTCCGTTTTTTCAACTATTAATCTGATTTTTCTTGTTAGCGTCCCCTTAATATGGTATTTATAGCAGTATTTTTAGTCATAATAAAATAGTCCGGAGGAGACATGTCAAGACATTTTTGTGTCAAACGCGGTCTGCTGACATTCATAGCTGTCATTTTTGCATATTCAGGCTGTTTTGCTCTCGATCCTGCGCTCAAAATGAACAGGTTCACGACCGAGTGCTTCAACTCGGCAGGAGGACTTCCCCAGAATACCGTTGCTGACATCTTTCAGGATAGCGACGGATACATCCATTTTGCAACGCAGGAAGGCGCTGTCAAATATGACGGAAAGAAGTTCTCACCTTCCGATCCTGCACTTTTTGAAGGAAGCGCTTCACGGAATGTGCTGAAGATAATCAGTTCCGTTAACGGCATTCTGTACGCTACATCATCAGGTATCGTTTCGAAAAATGCTCCGTCTCTGCCTGCAGACACCTATGTAAACGACATAATTACAGAAAAGAACGGCAATATCTGGGTGGCGACATACAGCTCGGGCATAATCAGGATCTCTACAGACGGAAAACAGACTCTCTTTGACAAAGCCAACGGAAGAATAAACTCCGATGTCATAACCGACCTTGCAGTTGACGGAAAAGACCGCATTTTTGCAACAACCCTTGAAGGACTTAGCTATTTCAATGGTGAAAAGTTCGTACCTGTTGACGGTGTTTACGCATTTTCATACAGAATGACCATCGACAGCTCAGGGTGGCTCTGGGTGGCTACCGAAAGAGGTCTTGCGCTGGTCAAGGAAATGAAACTCGATTACATCTACACAAAAGAGGACGGGCTGAGATCTGAATCACTGCGATCAGTATATTCCGATTCGAAAGGCTCGCTCTGGATAGGATCCGAAAAAGGCGAGCTCATACGCTTCACGAACGGAAAGTTTTCATACCTTCCTTCAAAAACCGATCTTCAACTCGGTGCGATAATATCGATCTCCGAAGACAGGGAGAAGAACATATGGTTCGGCACAGAGGTCACCGGAGCCTGCATTGTGAGGGAAGGTTCTGTGTTCCAGGCCGGAATAAACAGCGGAAATATCAGGTCCATAACTGAAACATCAGATGGTGCGATCTGGGCGGCGACTTTCGGTGAAGGGATAAAAATACTGGGGAAAGATGAAACCGTGACATCGCTGACAAGCGCTCAGGGTCTCAGGAACGACTCAGCCACATCAGTATTCGCCGACAGAGAGAACAGGATATGGATAGGAACAAGAAGAAGCGGCGTTCAGGTTTTCCAGAACGGAAAGCTTTCAGACCTCGATTCACTTGCAAAAAGCTTTTCAGAGGTCAATCCCGTATCCCCCACCCTTTTCTTTCAGGATTCGAGGAACAACATCTGGATAGCTGACAGACATTCGAACCGTCCGCTTTTCACATGGAAGGACGGCGTTCTCAGATCATTCAAGATAAAGGAAGGCGAGATATCTGTGCTTGATATCGCGGAGAACAGATCGGGAACGCTTTTCATAGCTACGATGAAAGACGGTCTTTTCACATTCGACAGCGTAAAGGAGGAATTTACTCCGTTTGAATTCAGAAAGGACATCAAGATATCGTCCATTTTCATTGACAGGGCCGACAGGCTATGGGTGTCAACTCAGTCAAAAGGGATATTCATCAAGCTTGAGAATGACATTGTGGAACTTAATGAATCGAACGGCTTTTACAGCAATACGGTCCATGACATTGTGCAGGATGATTCAGGTTCTTTCTGGTTTTCCACCAATAAAGGGATATTCACCGTTGCAGAAAATGACCTCAATGAATTTCTGTCAGGCAAAAAGGACCGCATCTCAATAAAGGTTTTCAGGGAAGAGGACGGTATGAAGGCGGGAGAATGCAATGGAGGATCTCAGCCTTCCATCCTTAAAGCCTCGGACGGAACAGTATGGTTCCCGACGATCAACGGTATCGTCACAATAGATCCGGGCAAAATGACAGGAACGGCAGGAACACCTCCCGTGACTCTTACCGGAGCACTGCTTGATAATACGAAATATATTGACCTGAAGCCGGACGGCAATTTCGCCGTACCTGCAGGGACAAAAAGCGTGGAGATCTTCTTCACATCGCTTTATTTCACCCGCCCCGATAAGGTCAATTTTGATTATATGCTTGCCGGTTTTGACAATGAGTGGAATAATGGCGGCAACAAAAGAAGCGTGAAATACACCAACATCTCTCCCGGAAATTACATGTTCTCGGTCAGAAGCTACCTGTCAGACACTCCGGAAAAGTTCTCCGAAAGCTCTGTCACTCTTGATTACAGGCCTTTCTTCTATCAGGATTTCCGTTTCAGGGCGCTTGCAGGGATAATACTGCTTCTCATCATTCTCACTGCATATCATCTGAAGATCAGGCTCCATAAGCTCAGAGAGAAAGAGCTTCAGGAAGTGGTCAGACAGCGTACGGAAGAACTGGTCAAGACCAATGAAAAGCTGAGAGAATCAATACTTAAGGACCCGATGACAGGACTTTGCAACAGACGGTATCTTTTTGAGATAGAGAAACCGAGATATGAGAGAATGCTTTTTGCCGCGGCGAAAAATGCAAAAGATGATGATCAGGGTGATTTCACGCCTGAAACCAAAGTCACAGGTCTTTTCCTTATTGATATCGGCGGATTGAAGAAGATAAACGAAAAGAAAGGATATGATTTCGGAGACAGACTGCTAACCGCTTTTGCAGAAACTCTCAGAAACAGCGTCAGAAAGGACGATCTTGTGGTAAGATGGGGCGGAGATGAGTTCCTTGTGCTTCTCAACACCACTAAATACGATCATCTTCCGGTTTACGCTAAAAAGATCGAGGAGATCGCTCAGAAAGGGATAGAGATCACAGGCGAAGAACCGGTTAAACTTTCACTTTCGATAGGATTTTCAGCAATGCCTTTCTATAGTAGAGGATTGAACGCACTCAACTTCGAGGAAAGCCTTCTGATGTCGGACATGGCGCTCTTCAAAGCGCTCTCCGAAGGCACCGCAAAGATAAAACAGGCGCTTCCCGGCAACGAGATCCCGGCAAAAGAAGAGATCGCCACCTTCATGAAAGACATTGACTCAGGCATCAAAAAAGGATTCTTCAGGATCGAGGATATCTGAGGGTTTACTAAAAAATTGGCTTATGATGCCAATAATCTGAGTTTACTTACAAAATAATGAAAACTCTTTGATTTGTTGTTATTTATATCGAGGTGTGGTGTTATTTTTTCTGCCCAATCAGATTTTTCTTTTCCTATTGTTTTGTAACCCTTTTTTGATAAATTCTTTGATCCACCAGAATAAACAGCATCAGCTAATTTTTCCCAAGTACCACAAATAGCATCATTTTCGTAACCATATAAAACAGAAGAATTTGCTTTAGGATAAGCTTTTTTCACAGCATTAAAATCTCCTAACAACCACGCCTCCATTTCTTCTATTGCTAAACAAAAAGCTGTGATTGGTTTAGGATTGCATGTGTTAAGCACCGAAATCAATTCATTCTTAAACTCGACACAACTTCTTCTGTCATTATCAACTATTATTACAAGACTGGTTCCGCCATATACAAGACTTCTCCCATATCCTCTCATAATGGCTGGCAAATTAGAAAGTAATTGCCTTTTCGATGGATCATCAACCTCTTTTAAATTCTCCGGAAGTCTCCCAATTCCCTTGTATGATATTATACGCCATGAATGTGGTTCGTATATTTTACCCAATATTTTTGGAAGAATAATTTCCAGCATTTTTTTTCCTGACTGATCCTCAACAAGTATTTCAAAATGCATTGGATTACCTCGCATCAAGATAATCGCTGTACCATAAAGATCCGAGAGGAAGTCCTTCTGCAACCATGTTTTTTACAAGTTCATCATCACTTGCTCTCCTTATTGTCGAAAATCCATCTTCTCCTTTATCTAAAATCCACACCTCTTCCGGCTCAAGAGCATCCACAAAATATGGCTGATGTGTTGTAATAAAGATTTGTGAAGAATTCTTCTTCCCGGTTGCTTTATTTCTGAACTCAGTAGCAAGACTTTCAAGAAGTTTGTGGTAAAGACCATTTTCCGGCTCTTCAATACATAAGAATGGAGTTGGATCAGGATCTTCAAGGAGCAACAAGTATGCGAACACTTTTAAAGTTCCATCAGACATTTGCTGCGAATAAAAAGGATCCTTAAACCCTTGACTGTTGAATCTCAACAAAAGTCTACCATCTGGAGTTTTTTCTGTATCAATACTTGTAATACCTGGAATTTTTGCTGATATTTGGCTGAGTATTTTCTGAAATTTGTCTTTGTGTTCTCTTTCCATATATTGCACTACATTACCAAGATTGTCACCGTGAATATTGAGTTTCTTTTGTGGTCCAGCCAAAGGAAGGCTTCGTGCAGCATCTGGTGTAAAATAACTCAAGTACCATCCCTCAATAAATTTTCTGAAAAAAGAAATTCTTTGATGTTGTTTAAGCGAACCAATTGTGCTAATGCCAAGTTTCCGGTTGTCATCGAGCTCAACTTTTTCTGTGTTTTTTCCTTCTTCTTTTTCAGAGTTAGTGATTGATCTTAAAAAATCTTCTATAGAAAAGTTAGTGTTTTCCTGAATACCATCAGTGTCACCTTTCCAAGCTACACCCTTACCATTTTCAAGGATTAAAAAAGAAAAAGGCCACCCGTGTTTTTGCCCTTTTCTTCTCTGACGAAGTCTCTCTTTTGTTACAAAAGGTCTCTTATGTTTATCCAAGTCAATTGCCAACTCATATGTTATAGGACGGGCACCCTTATCTTCTGTAAAATATAATTCAAATTCTATTGAGCCTGATTGCCCCTTGGATTTGATTTTTTCAAAACCACCCCTTCCACGCATATCACAAGCCTCTTCGACTCCAAATTTGAGACAATCTGCCAAAAATCCGAAAGCATCAAAAAGAGAACTTTTTCCGACTCCGTTTTTTCCAATTACAACTGTCAACGGTCTTAACGGCTGAGCATCTCGAGTGTTCCATAACTTACCAATGGTTACATCCTTTAAAGCTTTAAAATTTTTGATTCTAAATCCTTCGATTTGTGCCATTATCTAACTCCATATATAATTTCAAATCATCCTTTCAACAGGAACCTTACTTTAAATCACAAAATCAGTTGGTTCCATTTTATTCAGAACAAAAATAAAAAAAACTTTTAAAACTTTCTTTTCTGAAATTTATTTTAATGTTCCTTTTCTCTCAGCAGCATGAACAGAAAGAACGGGCCGCCGGCGAGTGCGGTGATGACTCCGACAGGTATTTCTGAAGGTACGATGATCGTTCTTGCGATGGTGTCAGAGATTAGAAGGAGCAGTCCGCCGATTAGGAGCGATGCGGGTATAAGGTATCTGTGCTCTCTGTTCACGAGCTTTCTGCCTATGTGCGGCGCTATTAGCCCGATAAAACCTATAGGGCCTGTCTGAGAGACAACGACCGCTACAGAAAAAGAGACAGTGAAGAATATCATGTTCGTGGTCTTTCTGATGTTTACGCCTCTTGAAATGGCGATATCGGTCCCGATCTTCATCAGATCGAGCTCCCTGTGAAGATAGAATGATACCGGAACAATGACCAAAAACGCCGTTGCAAGCTTTATCACAGGCATTATCCCCGTGAAATCAAGACTTCCCATCATCCACCTGACCATACCGGAACTTTCCGAACCGCTTGCGAGGAACTGGATGAAAAGTATGAATCCCGAAGCCGTGAAGTTGACAGCTATCCCTGCAAGTATCAGAAACTGAGCAGAGTTCCTCTTCTTCAATGCTGACAGTGCAAATATGAGCGCGACCGTTGCCGCTGCACCTGCAAAGCTCATTATCTCAACGACCGGAAGCGACGGCACAAGCCCAGAATAGATCTTTATCGCAAGTACAGCACCCAGAGCCGCACCGCTGCTCACTCCCAAAGTGTACGGAGTCGCAAGATCGTTCCTGAATAAAGACTGGAACATCATCCCTGCAACCGCAAGCACTGCCCCTGCAAGAAATGCTCCCGCCACCCGCGGGAATCTCAGATACCAGAAAACGCGGCTCATCATATTGTCACTGAAAATCGAATCGACCTGAATATCAAGAGGTCCGGCAAACGGAAAAACAGCTATCGAAACAGCTGAAACCATCACGAGAATAATTATTAAAAACAAGGATCTGCGGTTCATTTCAAAACCCCCGGAAAATATACGGTCTTTCCTGTCACAGGGTTGTCCATTTTGACAAAACCGGCATTGAAAACGCTCTCAAGCACATTTTCAGCGGCAAGTTTCTCCGGGGTTCCGTCAAAAACGAGTGAACCGCCCGACATCACAAGTATTCTCGAAGCATGGTTCAAGGCATCATTTATCTCATGGGTCACCGTCAGCACAAGCCTTTTCCTTTCTACAGCGATCGAGCTGACAAGCCTTGAAATAAGCTCTCGCTGGACAGGATCGAGAAAAGACCCCGGCTCATCAAGAAGCACGATCCGGCAATCCTGGGCAATTGCTCCTGCAATAAGAACTCTCTGCCTTTCTCCTCCGCTTAATGTTCCAAGCTCCCTGTCCATGAAATTTCCGCAATCAGTAAGGGAAACTGCATCATCTACAGCTTTAAGGTCGTCAATCGAAAGCGGCTCCCACGGTCTTCTGTACGGATATCTTGCAAGTTCAAGAAAACTGCGGACTGTAAACCCGCCGTCAACATCTCCACCCTGAGGAATGTAGGAAACCGTCTTTCCTTTCTGAATACTGTCCATATTACGGATACTTACGCCTGATATTCTGATGTCTCCCAAAAAACCGTTCAGCCCGGCGAGAGACTTCAGAAGCGTCGTTTTACCGGCTCCGTTAGGACCTATTATCGCGATATTCTCTCCGGCTGAAGCGCTGAAAGACACTGATCCTATTATTTGCTTCTTTCCTGCAAATACGCTGATATCCGATACTTCTATCATCATTTTACACCCGACCTCAGCTGAATATCTTCAACAATATTCATGAATCTCGGACCCGGAATGGACCAGTGATCCTTACAGATCATGAACACCGAACCGTTTTTCACCGCTTTGAGATCTCTCAGAGCAGACCAGCTTTTCAGATATTTTTCACTGTTTTCACACATACCGCCGTTCGTTATTACATCAAAAATAATGTCAGGATCCAGCGATATGAGCCCCTCGACCTGAATTTTAGGATAGCTCAGTGCGCCGTCATAGACATTTTCATGCCCTGCAAGGCTTATCAGTTCGCTGTAGAAACCGTCATTTCCCGCTATGTACACATCTTTAATATCACTGGAGAAATAGTCTCTCCCGGCAACTACCATGATCTTCTTCTTTTCACCGGACCTGACCGTTTTCATCCTTTTTTCAATTGCTGACTTTATTTCTGCCGCCTTTTGCGAAACGGCACATTTTTCACCGATTTCATCAAGTGACTTCATGAAACCTGCAACGGTGGACTGGTCAACAATGAAAGTTTTTATGTTCAAATCATGCAATCTCTGAACAAGACCGCTGTTTGCACTTATCACAAATACTGTATCGGGCCTTAGCGAAATGACAGTTTCCATGTTGACATCAAGCACTGAGCCGATCCTGGTTATCTTTGCGGCTTCATCCGGGTATTTACAGCTTTCTGTCACACCTTCGACATTTCCGCCAAGACCAAGTTCAAAAAGCGTCTCCGTTATGCTCGGAGCAGTGCTTACGATCCTGCCGCAGCCTGCGGGTATTTCTTTCTCACGGCCATTATTTTCAGAAATGCAGCCTGTAAAAAAAGCCGCCGCCGTGATAAAACACAAAACCGTGATCAGATATACTTTCATCAGCCTCTCCAAAGATCAGGCGGATTCTACCATGCAAATAACTTTTATCAATTTATGGATTTTATCATTTTTTCACTTATTATCAGTTTCATGAGAAACGCAGTTCTGATCTCAACATCCCGTGACCGTCAGTTGTCGGAAAAAGCGGCGGGGATACTCTCATCTCAGGGATTGAGCATCTCGATACTGAGGCCGGAGACGATATCAGAATGCAATTTCGATCAGAAAGGAAGTGCTTGCTCCTGCTTCATTGAGAACCTGCACGACGATCTCACCTATAAGATCAGGAAACAGTTATTCCGCGGCAATATCCCTTTCTTTTCTTTCGGATCGTTTGACAATGAAGAGATAATCTGCTGTAAAGGGTCGCTTGATATAGGCGCTGACTGGGACATGCTCAAAGGAACAGAGAACTTTTCAGATCGCACCGGCATACCTTATCCTTACAGCTTCAACGGGCTTCTTGCAATTGAAACACCTCCTGACACGATACCGCACAAATACCTTTTCCATTTCAAATACCCGGCAAATATCGCCGGAACATACATTTCAATAATGGACAAAAAAAATGAAAAGCACGGTCCGGTGAAGATCATACCGTCTTGCGGATCGCTTGATCTTGGAAAATTCTTCGGTCACAGGGCTGCTGACTGCCCTGATATTTCGGAACTTGACGCCGGAACCACAGTGCTTACATGGTCGACAGAACGTTTCCTGACCCTGCTGAAACTCGGATTGCGTCCTGTACCGGTCTCAAGATGCCTTGCTTTGTGGGCATACGGTCAAAGAAAAAGGGATCTTGCAGAAATGATAGTCAAAGGTCCGGTAGACGGACGGATGGATGTCATTTCAAAATTCATAAGTTATTCATCCATCAGCAGATTCGTGTCAAAAACCTCTTGATTTTGACTTTTCGACCGATATAATCTCTTTGTTGTGTTGAAGTGAAACATCACATATTTTAAGGAGAATTACATGCTCAAGTATCTTATTGTATTTATTTTCACACTGTTTTTCATTGTATCCTGCGGTCCTGAGGATGAAGAGACATCTGATACTGGCGATACAGGGAACACAGGGAATACCGGCGACACGGGAAATTCAGGAGACACAGGGAATACAGGAAACACCTCAGACAGCGGTGATTCAGGTGACACAGAAGACGGCTCAGATACCGGTGATGACGGAAACACCGGTTCAGACTGTTCATGCGGAGCATCCTCGGAAGATGACGACGGTGACGGAGTGAAGAACGGAACTGAAAGCTGTGAAGATGCCGACGGTGACGGACTTCCGAACTGCCTTGATACCGATTCTGACGGTGACGGCATTCTTGACAACACTGAATGCGGCGGAGCAGACCCGTGCGTTGATACTGACAAAGACACCATGCCTGATTACCTCGACAGGGACAGCGATAACGACGGACTGAGCGATAAAAAAGAGAAAGAGATAGGAACAGACCCGCTCAACAAGGATACTGACGGTGACAACAGCGACGATCTCGCCGAGATAGTCTACGGATCCGATCCTCTGAGCGACGGAAGTAAGATACCTGACGGACTTTTCTATGTCGTTCTGCCGCTCGGAGCACCGGACAAGGTTCACAGGGCCCTTGATTTCAACACTAACATTACAAAAGTCGATGTCGCCATACTTCTTGACCTTTCCGGATCTATGGGACAGGAGCTTGCCAATTTGAAAGCTGAGATAAAAACAAAGATCATCGAAGAGCTTCCGCAGGAAATACCCGGAATGACGGTGGGTTTTGCTATCGCCCACTTCATGGACTGGAATAAACAGGACCAGAGCCAGGTATATCATGTCGATCAGTATGTAACAACGAACGGAACTGAAGCTCAGACATCGCTGGACAACATGCCTGACACTGCCGGCGGTACGGAGCCTCATCAGGAGACACTTTATCAGGCGGCTAGCGGCGCAGGGCTGACAGGAACGCTCTATCAGCCGCCGATGGGAGCATCGTACTATAACATCGCTCCGGTCGACTGCACAGGTAAAGAAGGTGTGGTGGGCGGAATGTGCTTCAGAGACCTTGCAATGCCCATTTTCATCATGATAACTGACGAGGAGTTCACTGAGATCCCGGTAGGAAAACAGGGATTCGGTGAAGAGTACTGGGATCCTGCCGCTCCGGGGCATTCCACAGAAGACGCGATCATCGCAATGAACGGCATCAACGCAAAGTTCATAGGCATTGACAGCGGTTTCTCATGCGAATATGACGCAAACTACAACTGCGTTCCGGGAACTGAAACAGAAGCTAACTATGCACAGGATGATTATAAGATCGTCGCTGAAGGGACTGCATCTCTTGACAGTAATGGAGAACCTTTCCTTTACCACACTGCAAATGCCGACGGTTCAGGCATGTCAGACCAGATCGCCGATGCTGTCGTACAGCTTACGACATATGTCCAGATGGATGTCACGACATCGGTCTTCTCAGAGGAATCATGTGACGGCACAAGCGCGGCGGAATTCGTTGTGGAGTCGATACCGGCTGAAGCAACTCCTCCGGAAGGTGTTGAGAGTCAGGACGATACCACATTCTATAAAGTCGAACCGGGAACACTGGTTTCATTCGATGTTTATTTCAAAAACGACTTCTGTGCGAACAACACAGAACAGCCTGTTGTTTACGAGGCTCTGATTAGAGTACTCGGTGACGGTGCTTTCCTCAGTTCCAAACTTATACAGGTCATTGTTCCCGCAGGCGACAAGACATAGAAATGGAGAATTAATAATGAAGCTTTCAATCATCGCAGCCTTGCTTCTTTCTACTATTTTAATCATTTCGTGCGGTCCCGAGGATGAAGAGACATCTGATACTGGCGATACAGGGAACACAGGGAATACCGGCGACACGGGAAATTCAGGAGACACAGGGAATACAGGAAACACCTCAGACAGCGGTGATTCAGGTGATACAGAAGACGGCTCAGATACCGGTGATGACGGAAACACCGGTTCAGACTGTTCATGCGGAGCATCCTCGGAAGATGACGACGGTGACGGAGTGAAGAACGGAACTGAAAGCTGTGAAGATGCCGACGGTGACGGACTTCCGAACTGCCTTGATACCGATTCTGACGGTGACGGCATTCTTGACAACACTGAATGCGGCGGAGCAGACCCGTGCGTTGATACTGACAAAGACACCATGCCTGATTACCTCGACAGGGACAGCGATAACGACGGACTGAGCGATAAAAAAGAGAAAGAGATAGGAACAGATCCTCTCAACAAGGATACTGACGGTGACAACAGCGACGACCTTGCTGAAATTGTTTACGGTTCTGACCCTCTGAGCGACGCAAGCAAGATACCGGAAGGACTTTTCTATGTCGTGCTTCCTTACGGAGCACCGGACAGAGCGGAAAGAAAACTTACATTCTCTACAAAAATAAACAGTGTCGATGTGGCGATACTGCTCGACCGCTCAGGCTCAATGACAAACGAGCTTGAAAATCTTAAAACAGGCATTCAGGACAGCCTGATCGACGGGATCCTCGAAAAAATGGAAGGTGTAGACCTCGCAATGGGACTTATCAGTTTCGGAACATGGGATGACAGACCTTATACCGTGGAACAGCGTATGACAAAGGATTATGAAGCTGTCAACACGGCTGTCGGAGCGACCTACATTCAGGGCAGCGGTCCCGATGAACCCCATTCTGAAAGCATTTATCAGGCATCTACCGGTGAGGGACTTTATGCCAGAGCAAACACAGGAACACCGTTCAATCCATGGGAAACATATACAATAGACAAAGGTGACTGCACGGGAGCGGAAGGAAATGTAGGCGGTATATGCTTCAGGGAGCTGACATTCCCTATCTTCATAATGATAACTGATGTCGCATTCATTGAATATCCTGTGGGCTCGGCACCTTTCGGTGAATATTACTGGGATATCAACGCAAGAGGACACAGCAGAGAAGAGGCAATGCTCGCCATGAACGGCATAAACGCCAAGTTCATAGGAATAGACTCCGGCTTCAGCTGTACTCAGTATGATGAAAACTACAACTGTGTCGGCACTGAAACACCTTCAGAACTTCCCAAAGATGACTACACAATACTTGCCGAAGGAACTTCATCTCTCGACAAAGACGGCAAACCTTTCCTTTATCACACTGCCAGTTCCGACGGATCAGGACTTTCGGACCAGATAGCTGATGCCGTTGTCGAACTTACGACCTATGTCCAGATGGATGTCACTACAAAAACAACATCCGAACAGGATTGTGCAGGGATAAATGCATCTGAATTTGTTGATGAATCGGTCCCTGTTGAAGCAAATCCGCCCGAAGGAGTTGCAAGTCAGGATGATACTACATTCTATAAGGTCGAACCCGGTACTGATGTTACTTTCATGGTCTATTTCAAAAATGATTTTTGCGTGAATAACACTGAAAATCCGGTGATTTACGAAGCCATGATCAGAGTTCTCGGCGGTGGCGCATATGTAAGCTCAAAGAAAATACAGGTCATTGTTCCCGCAGGCGACAAAACATAAGGATTTCTCTGTTTTTCAATAAAATTCACCTATTACAATAACAAAATAAGTGCCGGCAGTTGATTTTAAACTGACGATTAATATAATCGCTCTGGTGAAGGTGATGTTATTCAATGTTTAAATAAAGGGGGTTATGATGAAAAAGACTTCTGTTCTGTTCTTTATTTTTCTGTTTGTTCTCCTGAATTCATGCGGTGTTGATGACGAAGGCGATTCGGGAAATACCGGAGACACAGGAAACACCGGTGATACTTCAGATACAGGCGATACTTCCGACACCGGTGACACTTCAGACACCGGAAACACTGCTGATACGGGCGACACTTCTGACACAGGCGATACTTCTGACACAGGAGACACATCAGACACTGGAGATACATCAGATACCGGTGACACAGCTACATGCCCTTGCGGAGCCGATTCCGAAGATGATGATAAAGACGGAATATCAAACGGTGATGAAGGTTGTGAAGACTACGATTCTGACGGACTTCCTGAATGCCTTGATATTGACAGCGACGGTGATGGAAATGAAGATGCTGCAGAATGTCCTTCAGTTCCGTGCAAAGACACCGATGGTGACACAATTCCTGATATAAAAGACAAAGACAGCGACAATGACGGACTTACCGATAAAGAGGAAAAAGAGAAAGGAACCGACGCTTACAACAAAGATACCGACGGTGACGGCAGTGACGACCTCGCTGAGATGGTTTACGGGTCAGATCCGCTGAGCGACGGAAGCAAGATACCTGACGGGCTTTTCTATGTCGTTCTCCCCTATTCCGCTCCATGGACAGTCAGCAGGATATGGGAGTTCGATACCGACATTTCAAAAATAGATGTAGCTTTCATGATCGACCTTTCCGGTTCGATGGGCGAAGAACAGGCCAACCTGAGAACCAAGATCAAGGATGATGTCATCGCTAAAGTTAAAACTCTGAACGAAGGCACTCTCAATGCGGCTTATGCCCTTGTGCACTACATGGATTTTGAAAGCGATATGTCCAAAGTATATTCTGTGGACCAGTTCGTCACAACTGATGAAGACGCCATCAAGACAGCTCTTGACAGCACCCCTGAGGTTTACGGCGGAACTGAATGTCACTGGCTCGTGCTTTACGCCGCTACAACTGAAAATGACATTGTGGGACCGTGTTCTTCAATGCCTGTCGTTCCTTTCGAGAACATAACCTGCAACATTCCTAAGCCCGACTGCTCAGGCAAAGAAGGCAACAGGGGCGGGCTGTGCTTCAGAGAAAAGGCCATGCCCATCCTCATTCTCATAACTGATGAGGATTTCACGGATAATAAGCTTCCTCCTGTCAACGAGACTGCTTCAAGTCTTGCACAGAAATCTCTTGTTGAACAGAATGCAAAGTTCATAGGAATAGATTCATCCAGCACAAGCGGCGACAGTGCTATCAATAAAAAGTTTGAAACTATCTCTCAGATAACAGGAACCCTTGATTCCAATGGCAAAAGCTTCAATTTCACAGTCGGTGCTGATGCTGTTGCAGGTGACGGAAAACCGATGAGCGAAAAGATCGGTGAAGCGATAGAGTCTCTCACTTCTTTCGTTCAGATGGATGTCTGGGTTGCGGGTGATTCAAAAGAGCTTTGCATGGACATCAGCGCCGCAGAGTTCATTATCGGTGGTATTCCGATATCAGCTGATCCGCCGGAAGGTGCAGGTATCGATACTGCCAACATGAAGTTCACAGATGTCAATCCGGGAACGATCGTCACTTTCGATGTCCAGTTCCAGAACGACTTCTGCATAAACAACACTGACGGACCGCTTCTTTTCAAGGCTCAGGCAATGGTTCTCGGCGAAGGTGCATACCTTTCCAAGAAAGAGGTCAATGTGATCGTTCCCAAATCAGAGAACAAGTAAATTCAAGCTGACAGTTTTTATTTAAGATCGAATTTTCTATAAGGACACATCTTTATCGAATCAGCATCAGGCTCCCACAGATGAAACGCACCGCCTTTGCACATTCTCCACTCGGGACAATCCGCACAGAGCCCTTTCTTCATCCATTTTCGGTCTCTGAAAACGCCGTACTTATTTTCCCATACATCGATGAAAGAATCCTCAAAGACATTGCCCTGTTTAAATTTTCTGTTGTTATTAGGGCAGGCAAGAATATCACCGTTGACCATTATTCCGCTCACACTGATCCCTGCACGGCAGAAGAAATCGTGATTCCTCACTCTGTGTTCGAAATTACCTAAGTATCCGCTTTCGCTGTAATTAGCTTCGATATTCCTTAGTTTTTTATATTCAAGGATCTTTTTCATCAGATGTTTGAACTGGGATTCATCAAGGAACAGATCATCGTGGTCCACCGCTCTTCCGATAGGTGAAATTGTAAAGAAACGCCATCTTTTCACACCCAGTTCTATCAATAAATCCCTGACCTTATCAAGTTCATGGATATTCTTTTTATTTACACAGGTTATGACATCCATTGCCTTCCAGAAAGGGTCTTCAATAAGCATCTTGATCGTTCTTTCCGCCCTTTTATAGCTTTCGGGGTGACCCCTGAGCCAGTTGTGGCTCTCTTCAAGCCCGTCCAGACTTACTGTTACAGAATGCATTCTCGCTTTTTTTGCGTCAGCTATGGTGTGTTTTGTCCAGTTGAAACCGTTTGTGACCATACCCCATGGAAATTCAAGATCATAGATCGCCCTTCCGAGCTTCCAGACATCAGGATAAACGGTCGGTTCTCCTCCTGAAAGCACTATCATAACTTTTTTCGAGTTCTGGTGAGCTTTTATCTCTTTGAGCACTTCGATCACTTTTTCAGCAGGAAGATCGGGGATTATGTCGTTCTTTAAGCAATCACTTCCGCAGTGGATGCATTCAAGGTTACATCTGTGGGTAAGCTCAAAGAACATATAGTTCAACTCATGAAGCTTTCTTTCATAATCCTGTTTTAAAGGTAGAAATATCCTCTTTCTCAGATTTTTCAGTTCCATAGAAGCCTCTTTTTTTTGGTCTATTTATGAAATTTTGTGGAAATAGGACCGTAATCCGTGGTCATTTCGTCAGGATTTTCATCGGGAGTCTCATCATAATCTGTCTGCACAGGGCCGTATTCCATTGCAGGATCGTCGTTTGTAACAATTTCATCGCTATCGTCTGAAGAATCATAGTCAGCAGGAGGCGGACCATATTCTGCATCAATTACAGGATTTCCATCCGCATCGTCATCAGCTGTATCATAATCGGTCTGCACCGGACCGTATTCCATTGCAGGAGTGTCGGCATCATTCACAATGTCGGCATCTTCAGCAATGTCGTCATTTATCACTGTATCTTCATCCTGTGCAGGATCGTTATCATAATTTTCCGGTCCGGTACCATATTCGACTGTAAGACATCCAGTTTGACCTACAATCAGAGCAAGCATTGAAATCATTACAGCATAAAACTTCTTCATTTGAGTTTCCCCGGGATAAAACTTATTAATTTCAACGGTGTATTCTATCATTCCCGATTATTTTTGCAACAGTTGAAAAGTATTTCCGAAAGAGTAGAATCAAACCGTTAATTTTAGGAGGTTGCTTGTCATGAATAGTGTTTACATCCTTGTTTTCTCAGCGTTGTGGCTGATCGTTGCTTATTTCTGGTACGGAAAAAGAACATTACAGCGAAAAATTGTAGAACCTCTTGATGTGAATCCGTGTCCTTCCCATGCACAGCAGGATGGTATTGATTTTTATCCGGCAGATAAAATGGTCCTTTTCGGACATCATTTTTCTTCAATTGCAGGAGCGGGACCTATTGTCGGACCTATCGTAGCTGTCACTTTTTTCGGATGGGGACCTGCTGTAATCTGGCTTCTGGTCGCAGGGGTTTTTATCGGTGCCATACACGATTATCTTTCTCTTATAATTTCCGTGAGACATTGCGGAGTGAGCATTCCTGACACAGCAAAAGAGTTCGTTTCTAATAAGGCAAGGATACTTTTCCTTATATTTGTATGGCTTACAATAATCCTTGTTGTTGCAGTATTCGGCAACCTCGCCGCTAAATCGCTTATCACAAAAGCAGAACTTGTAATACCTACTTTTATGGCGATACCGCTTGCAATAGTGTTCGGAATTTTCAATAAAAATCGCATACTACCTCTGTGGGCCAACACAATATTTGCGATCTCGGGACTGATATTTTTCATATGGCTTGGATTCCAGTATCCGGTCACTCTTCCTTATGATCCGCACACTTCGTACATAATATGGTTTACGCTCCTTATGATCTACGGATTCTGCGCTTCAGTCACCCCGGTATGGATACTTCTCCAGCCGAGAGATTATATTTCAAGCTGGGTCCTTATCATCGGAGTACTGCTCGCATTTATAGGCATATTCATTGTCCATCCTGACATGAACGCACCGGTATTTACAGGTTTCGTAAGCCCTGAACAGGGTCCGGTCATTCCTTTCCTCTTTATTATAATTGCCTGCGGAGCCGTTTCAGGTTTTCACAGCCTTATAGCATCAGGCACATCATCAAAGCAGATCAATAAAGAAAGCGATGCCCTTTTTGTCGGATTTGGCGGAATGCTTGTTGAAACAATAATCGGAATAATCGGGGTGATCATTGCAGGCGGAGCGATAATGTGGGGAACGGAACCTGGACAGCTTCAGGGCATTTTCAAAAGCAGCGGCGCTCTTGCGATCTACGGAGACGGTTTCGGGAAACTGACATCTTTCATATTCACTCCCGAAGTCGGAAGCGTGATAGGCGTGACGATCGTGAACATATTCATAATGACAACTCTTGACACCAGCGTCAGACTTTCAAGGTTCCTGACGAATGAAATGGCGGGCAGCGTTCTTCCGAAACCGTTAAGGAACAAATTCTTTTTTACGATGATCCCTGTAATACCTGCTTTCATTCTGGGAATAACTGATTCGTGGTCTCTGATCTGGCCCGTTTTCGGAGCCGCCAATCAGCTTGTCGCCGCGCTTGTATTCATAATCATATCATCCTACCTTTACGCAAAAGGAAAGCCCGTGAAATACACTCTCTGGGCGACATTTTTCATGCTTTTAATGACAATAACTGCCCTTTTCTGGCTTGCATGGAAGTTTTTCCTTGAAAGTTCGAACCTGTTTCTCGGAACAGTTTCGGTCATCCTCATAGTTCTTGCCTGTATGATGGCTTTCGAAGGATTCAAAAAAATATCGGAAGCTCGCAAAAAGGGTTCCCTTAAAAATTAAAACATTTCGATCAGAAAAAACTTTTTTTCTTATTTCAATTGCGTTAATATTCAGGCGGTTCCACGGCATTTTATCAATTTTAACTACCGGAGAGACGAAATGGCAAAAAAGGTTAAACTCGTTGCTGTAACAAAGAATGATTTCGTAAAAGCTATCAAAGAGAATGTCGGCACAGCTCTTACAAATGATCAGGCAAAGAATGTGTATGATGTTTTCACAGCTATCATCAAGGACACTGTTGTTGCTGAAAGAAAGCTCAACCTCAACGGTTTCGGAACTTTCAAAGTGACAAACAGAAAGGCTCGTAACGGCGTTAACCCGAAAACACGCGCTGTCATCAAGATCAAAGCTTCTAAGTCAGTTGGTTTCAAACCGGCTCCCACATTCAAGAAAGAGCTCTGATCTGAACTTTCATGAAATTTATGACCCTTCCTCCGGGAAGGGTTTTTTATTTTCTAAAATTGACAACCGGTATCATATCTCTATAATCGCGCCATGGATGCTACTGTGGCTCAGTCGGTAGAGCAGCTGATTCGTAATCAGCAGGTCAGCGGTTCGATTCCGCTCAGTAGCTCCATTCTTTTTTCCGGGAATAAATTCCATTCAGAGTTTGTTTGTTATGTGTCGTTCGACAAGTTTCAAAATTTTCACAGTCAAAGATCACACACCAAACAAGGTCCCCGCCCAGGGGATTCTCTTTTTATTTCCCAACTCATTCCCTAAATTCCTTTCCCTTTCAAAAAGGAAATAGACTTTGATTCCATTTTCTCCTTCTCCTTTTTTTAAGGGAGAAGGACGGGATGAGGGTTTGTTATCAGGAGCTTCATTTGGCCATGGCAGGCTCTATCTTTTTCATGATCTCGAGATGACTGGCGTTTTTAAACGACACCTGTCCGTTTTTATCAAGAATGAATATCTGGGGGATCGTTGCCGAACCGTCCTTATCCACAATGCCAAATTTCTTTCCTGTTATTGAATACTTATCAAAAACGACCGGAAAACTGTACTTATTCGATTCAAAGAACTCCCTGATCTTTTTAAACTCGGCATCCCTGTCCTCTTCAACCGGAAGGGCGACAACAACAAACCTGAGACCTTTATCCTTATATTTCTGATAGGCCTTCTCCCATTCCGGAAGAGCTTTTTTGCACGGTTCGCAGTGTATCGAGAAAAAATCGACCACCAGCATTCCGGTATCAGGCTTTGCTATCACACCGGCAGATGAATAAAGTCTGTCATCAAGGGTGTAAAGCTCAAAATTCAATGACGGCTCAGCCCCTGCACAGATAAAAAAATGGGAAAAAATAACAAGCAGCAGAATCAGTTTTGATCTCATTTGACCTCTCTTACACAGCGGACAAGGTATTCATTTCCATTCCAGTTGTATGCGACAGAAGCATTGCTGAAACGGATGAACCAGTTGGAATCAACTTTATCAGGAACGGTTGAAGCCGACCAGAAACGGCCGTTTGCATCGCCGGTGTATGTCCAGATGTCAGGAGCGAGATAAAGTCCCTGCAGACCTGGGCCTGCATTATTGGCGCATCCGTTGCAGTCTGCGTTACTGCATGTGGAATTGATGCATGTATCAATGACACCGCAAGTCAATGCGGCCGTACAGCCTGCTATCGTGGAACGGAGCTCTGAAATATCAGGAAGCCTCCAGTCATCAAAACCGTCTGTTGAAGCCGAGTTGCACAGAGTATCAGCATCAGACCATGTCGAACCCTGAGACTCAGCCCTCTGCCACATCAGCTTGAGCACCGTATCGACAACCACATTGCTGTCATATATATAATCACCTGATTTTGTTCCTGTTTTACATTTCTGAGCGGAATCACAGTAGTCAGGATCGCTGCATGTTCCGCATTGTATGGTATCGGGACCGTCATCAAAAACAGCGACATGATCCTCTCCGCATTCCTTATCGACACAGGCTGTAATGCATACATAATTGTCACCGCAATATTCTTTTGCGCCGCCGCAGTCACCGCATTCAAAGATTTTATCACCTCCTATCTCCAGTCCCACGGTCTGGGTTCCGCACTCCATGTCTTTGCAGGCTTCAGCACATTTATTATCAACTCCGCAGTAGGCGAATTCACCTGTGCAGGTACCGCATTCAAGTTCAATATCACCTTCATCTGTTTCAACAGTAACCGTCCCGCACTTTCCGGTACACGCATCAGCCTTTTTTGCACAGACCTGAGAAACAGTACAATATTGATCACCGGTGCATGTTCCGCAGTTTACAGAGTGCTGAACGCTAAGATAATCAAGGAATTGAACATTTCCGCACTTTTTACTCATGCATATCCGTTCTTTATCAGCACAGGTATTGTCTGCGGCACAGATGTCATCTCCGTCACATTTACCGCAATCCATTGATTTTATTCCGTAATATGTGTTATTTTCATACACTCCGCATGAATTTTCACCGCATTTTTCAACACATTTCTGAGCAATTGAACAAAATTCAGTGTCTGCACACTCTCCGCAGACGAATTTCGTCCCCTTATAATCAATTTCACCGCATTCTACCGCTTTACATATGCCGATTCTTTCTTCGGCATTTCCATCAGGATCATAAAAATTGATCCATAGCGGCGCATCATCCCCGCAGGAGACAAAAAGCATCGAAAGCAGACATATCATTAATATCTTTTTCATGTTTTTCACCTCCTAATAATTCAAAGTGAGCATGGCCGTTTTTGAGAACGGGTCCACACTGAACGAGATATTGTATTTTTTCTTAACCGCTTTTTCCTTTGAGGAATCGACGCTCCATGTGATTATTCCAGTTATCAGAAGTCCTGCACCCAATCCGGTGAAAATACCGCCGAGTATCTTTGTGATCTTCTCTTTGTCCCTGTACTCTTCTACATCATTTCTATAACTTACAGCATCTTCCTCTGTTTTTGCACCTAGATAAAGGTCATAGGACTCGCTCCATTTGTCATTAAGCTGTGCAGAATAGGCAAACATTCCGATACCGGTCCCGGTGAAAGCAAGTCCGCTCAGAAATGATGTGAGAGCAAGCGCTCTTCTTGTCGAACCTGCTTCTTTTAATTCCTTTTTATAAGCAAGCATCCTCGCTTCTTCCAATTTCTTTTTCGCAAGCTGCTCTTCTTTTTCCTTCTTTAATTTAAGTTCGCGCTCGGCTTTTTCCTTTTTCTCTTTTTCAAGCTGTTCCTGTTTTTTCTTCTGCTCCTCGATCTCTCTGAGTTTTTTAGTCTCCTCGGCATTTTTCACAGTAAGCTCATTGACTATTTTCTTCACAGCTTCACCTACACCCTGCTCTGTTCCGTCAAATTCCGCATTGGCCGCCTTAGTTACAGCCTCTTTTGCAAGATCTACCAGTTCGACACCCAGAGAAAAAACTCCGCCAAGCTCAGTGACGGTAGACCTGAGGATGGTGTCAGCGCTCAATGCCTGACCGAGCGGTATCTGACATTTATTGTCGTAACACATCTTGTACGACTCCTTCTTTTTCTCCTTTATGATGTCCTCAAGCATTTTATTCTGCCTGCTTTCATCAATTACGATAAACTCGCCCGATGATGCGAGATGCATTCTCAGAAGCGTTGATGCGCTGTTCAGCACTTTTTCGGTCAGTTTTCCCGACTGGTCCTCGATGGACATGACCGCAAGTTTGGGTTTGTCGGCATGAATAGAGAACGAAACACACAGAAGGAACAGTACAGTTAAAATTTTTCTCATCTGCAACCTCGATAAGTAAATACGGGCATCAAAAAAAATTTACGATTTATTTTAATAAAAACAACCTATTTAGTATACTATATCGAACGAGATTATTTAATTTTTTTCGGGGAGAAAAACAATGATTAAAAAAATCCGTTTAATTTCAATTGTTTTGGCGGTTATTTTTTTTGCAGTTTCATGCGGAGATGATGCTGAAGCGTTTAACGGAAATGACAATGAAGTTGTCTCCGATGACAACGGAGATACCGGAAACACCGGCGACACCGGAAACACCGTTATGGACACAGGTGATTCAGTCAGTGATGATACAGACACTGGTGACACATCCGATACCGGCGATACAAGTAATACTGGAAATACCGGTGACACGGCAAACACAGGAGATACAGCTGATACCGGTAATACAGGGAACGATGAAATAACTTCTGACAGTGACAATTCAGTTCCTGATAATGAACAGAACGATACTGAGCTGACGGATGATTTTGTAGATGAAGTGATTCTTCCCGATGATGACACTGAAATCCCTGATGATGATGCGGACGAAGACACTCCTAAAATAGGAGATCTGATCGAAAATCCGTTCATTGAGACCGTTGCCGATCCTATTTCGACTTTCTCAATGCCTCACAGCACTGCGACATATACCATTGTCAGAAATTATATAATGCAGCGCTACCTTATGCCCGACAAGAATGACATAAGAATAGAAGAGATGGTCAATTACTTTGATTACGATTTCCCCGAGCCTGCCGGTGATGAACCGTTCTCTTATTCAATGGAAATGGGAACAAGCCCGTGGACGACAGGCCGTGACCTTGTCATGATAAAGATAAAGGGTATGGAGATAGATGCGGCTCACAATCAGGATAAGAACATCGTACTGCTTGTCGATGTATCAGGCTCCATGAAAGATGCGACCAAACTTCCCCTTATCCAGAAATCGTTCAAACAGCTGGTCGCCGGACTTACAGCAAACGACAGAGTTGCAATAGTGTCATATTCAACAACCGCAAAAGTAGTTCTTGCCTCAACGGCAGGTGACAAGAAAACAACAATAAATTCAGCTATTGACAGCCTTGTTGCAATAGGATCGACAAATGTGGGTGACGGGCTTAAACTTGCATATGATGAAGCTAAGGCCGGATTCATTGAAAGCGGTATCAACAGGGTCGTGCTTGCAACTGACGGTGATTTCAATACAGGATTGCAGTCTGAGACCGAACTTATGCAGTATATCGCTACACAGAGACAGAAAAACTCGATTTTCATGACTGTGCTCGGATACGGAATAACCGATTACAAAGATAACATCATGCAGGTGATCGCTGATAACGGTGACGGCAACTACTATTATGTCGATACCGAAAAAGAATCATACAGAGTATTTGTACAGAAGCTCACATCCACTTTGTTCACGATCGCGAAAGACCTTAAAATACAGGTCGAGTTCAATCCGCTTATTGTGGAAAGGTACCGCCTTATAGGATTTGAGACCCGTGTTATGGAAGACAGCGGATTCAGTAATGACGCCAAAGACGGTGGAGAAATAGGTGCAGGACACACAGTCACTGCTTTCTTTGAGATCGAAAAGACCCCCGAAGCCTCAAATCCTCCCGCTATGCTCATGAACAGTGTCACATTCGGTGCAAATGAAGCTCTTGAGCTCAGAATAAGATACAAAAAGCCGGACGAAGATTTCAGCCGTTATCTGAGCAAGAAACTCATTAATCAGAACAACACAACCATGTCGGAAGATATGGGGTTTGCAACTTCGGTCATCGAATATGCAATGCTTCTGAGAAGGTCGGCATACAAGGAAAATTCTTCATACGACAATGTGCTTTCCCGTGCCGCTCTTTACAAAGGGCTTGACACATGGGGACTCCGGGAAGAGTTTGCGAATATCGTCACAAAGACTAAAGAGCTCGACAAGTAACTATCAGTATTTATTCATTAAAAGAAGTTTCAGCGCTGAAAGATTTATCCTGTTGTATACTTCCGTTCCGCCGCCTGTCCCTGCGGTATATATCGAAAAATGTTCGAAATACGACATGTTATTGAGATCACTGATAACTACCGAATAACTTTCGGAACTGTCAAGCTCCGTCTCTATGAACGAGCTGTTATCCCATCTGTCCCACGAAATTATATGCGGCATTTTTACAATGCCTTCTGAAATGAGAGTATTTGTCCCGTTTTCAAAAACTTTTATCTTTTTAACGGCGCAGGTGATACCGGTATTGATCGGTCTGCCGTTACCGTATTCAAGCTGAATATAATATTTTCCGCTTTGAGAGACGGTTACATTATTAATTACAGCCGACTGACCGGGTGTTCCCCAGTCGCTAAGGTGGGGTTTCCCGTGTTCGGTAGTAAGCACACCACCGGAAGTCACCATTGAAGCGGCTGGGTAAGTGCTGATCCTTTCGTAGGAAGGTCCCCAGTAGCACTGAGGGTCTGTGTGGTGCGACTCATTGCCGGAACTTACAAATGACTGAGAAATTGAATAACAGCATGTTTTTGTTGCACAATCAGCTGATGCAGGATCAGTCCATGTCCCTTCGCTCAGCCCTGTTGCAACTCTCACACCGTTTCTGAAAACCGAGAAAGTGGTGCTGTCAGGTTCACCGTTTTTGTTCAGGCTGAAAGATATGTTCCCTGAATTAACTGAAATTGCGGTGGTCACAGGCTCTTTCGGAGCATAGATGTGTGAAGCTCCGTAATTGTCTATAAGCTTTATACCGTTGATATCATTAAGTTTTGTCGTCACATCAATAACAATGTCGTTAATATCTGAGAGAGCGGACTCATTCAGTCCGCCTGAAAGAGGTCTGCCGTTATGCAGTATGGATTTTACAGTATAATAACCGTCCTTTGACCCGTCAGCAGGAGGCATGACCAGATGGATATTCAGCAGTTTTCCCTTGAACGGCACATTCCGGAGAACAAGTCTTCCGGTCTCTTTCAGCACATCATTCCTGAAACTTACCGGAATTAATGGGGAAAATGTCAGTTCGCCGTCTTTTGCATCAAATCCGGCAAGAACTTTTATAACCATTGAAAGATATCCTGCAACGCTCCAGAGCTGTCTTCTTGAATTAACGACAGGACCTGAGTAATCACCGTCACTGTAATAATTTGCAAGAGCCGTGAATTCAAAATTCTCCATATTTGAAAGATTGAACGCCGCACCGTACATCAGCGATCTTATTCCGTTCTCCACTGCATCTGCATTTTTAACTTTGTGAGCGGCTTTTAAGTCATATGCCGTGACAAAAGGCCATATTGCACGGTTATGATAGATAGGTGCAAACGGGTTCTGAGGCCAGATCACCGGTGCGCCGTGAGGAGTTCTCGGATAATTTGCAATAAGATCGGCACTTTCGTCCATAAAAATATCACCTGACAGAACGGCAAGCGACTGCCCGAGCAGATCGTGCTTGTTGACCGGACTGCTATCAAGTTCAGTAGTTCTGAATGTCGAAAGAAGCGGACTTCCGTCGATAATGAAACCGTTCTTTATTGCGGTTTCAAGGTCAGTAACCCATTGCAGATATTTTGCGGCTTCGATGGCATCACCTGCTTCGCCTGCCATTTCTGACAGTATTTTTAAAGCATTGAGGTGAAGAATATTAGTTGAAAGCGACTTTGACATGCCGATGTGAACTGTATTTTCCTTTGTCCACGATGGATATGTCTGCTCCCTCCAGTCCAGGAATGACTGCTCTCCGTAGTAAAGCCCGTCACGGGGATCATAGACTACGATCCTGTCAGTTTCCACAGTATTGGTTATCGCTTCATAGGCCGCTTCAAAAAATGAATCTCTATCCGCCGTGCCAAGATAATTCAGGAGTTCATAGGCCGCAATCGCCCACACCACCCTGTCGGTGCTGACCGGCCAGCTTCCGCCGCTTCCTGTATCCTGAACGATCTCAGGAAATCCGCCGCCGGCAGCATCCTTCTTATCTGAAATTTTAAACAGAAGGCTGTTCATTGATCTCACCGGATCTACTATTGCAAGAGCAAGCTCAACTGAATACGCCGTATCACGGGTCCAGACATATTTCCATTTTTCGCCGGTCTCAAAACAGCTGCATGCGACAGGGTTTCCGTTATTAAATCCGCCGTCAGTGATCTCTTCAACGCTGTCGTCTCTCACTTCCTGCATTGCAAGGGCGAAAAGGGCATCAAAGATGTTGTTTCCGCTCCTGAGGACCATTTGTCCATTTTCTTCAACGATTACAACACTTTTTGAAGAAGGATTGTTATCCCTGAGCGTTATGTCAGTGGAAAGTTCGTATGTTCTGTACCCTTCACTGTTCAGCGTCACGGATGCATTCATCCCGTTGTAACTTAAACTCGAGGTGGATAGCGGTGACGGATCGTTGTCAACCTCTATTATTTCATATTCATTATCTTCATCTGTCAAAAGATCATCATCTGCCTGAACATCCTCGTCTGCCTGAATATCTTCATCTGTCTGAATATCCTCGTCATTTTGAACAACATCCGGATCAATAATGTCATCGTTCTGCACATCCTCATCCGCCGGAGTATCGTTATCTGCAGGTTCTTCAAGATCACTGCTATCATAGTCCGGATCATTGTGATCTTTTTTCGTGGAAGGATTGGAACACGAAATGACAAACGCCAGAATTGTTAATAACATCAGATACTTCATAAGCTTTTCCTCGAATTATTTTCCGATCACTAAATTTCCTCTGGCAGGAACTGTCACTTTTCCGCCTGTAACGGTGACACTGTTGCCGTCAAGGTCCTTGAATGTGCCGCTCACACCAGAGCAGGTCCCCTGATAACTCGATGATCCTCTGTTAATTCCGGCTATTACAATTTCAGTTCCGTACGTCAGCTTATAGACCCACGCATCATTCGCCGATGAGCATGTCTCCCTTTTTCCGTATCTCAGAGCCTTATGTTCTTTTCTGAAATTGCCGAGTTTTTTCATATAGTTAAGAGCATTTGTTTCATCACTGGTGAGGCCTGTGAACTTCATTACCGCCCTTCTGCCGCTGTCAAGACCGTTCTCAGCTTTTCCTGTCATTCCGATATCGTCACCCTGATAGAGCATCGGAACATTGACAGGTGCTGTCATCAGGAAAGTCTGGGCGTGCTTCAGCTTTGCATAATCACCGCCGCATTCTGTCAGCGCCCTGTCCTGATCGTGGTTGCCGAAGAAATTGCCCATCACGGCTCCCGGGAATCCGCCGGACTGTCCCATTGTAGGCTGTTCAGTGAGAAACGCCGTGTCATTTCCTATTGTCCAGTTCGCGAGATCTGACATCGAACCGTTACCCCAGAGCAGGTAGTATTTTGCATTTGAATAGAAATCCTCGTTAACCTGACCCTGCACCATGTCAGCTCTTGTATGGTATCTCGCCCAGCCGCCGAGAGATTCACCGACCATGTAGAAAACTTCAGCCTGATCGGGGGAATCGTGGTCAGTCACAGTCGTCTCGATCTTTGAGATGACCGCACTTCTGAGCTCTTTTACGAAAATGTCATCCATGTGTTTGAGCGCATCGGCCCTGAACCCGTCAAGGTTGTATTCCTGGATCAGCCAGAGAGCGTGGCTTATCATCGCTTTTCTTGCCGCCGGGTTCCCTGCATAATTGAAATCGGGCATATATTCGGTGAACCAGCAGTCTATTCTGTGACTGTCCCAGTTGCCGTCACATTTTATGTAAGGATAGAACCAGCTCTGATTTTCCTGATAAAGATTGCTGTCGATATGGACATGGTTCGCCACGAAATCGGGGATCACTCTGATGCCTTTTTTGTGAGCTTCAGCGACAAGTTCATGAAGTTCATCGCTTGTGCCGAAGGCCGTTTCCACCGCACCTTCATCAAATCCGTTCGTGACATTATAATTGTAATCTTCTGTGAACGAATAGCCCGAAGCTACTGGATGATATGAGTGGTAACTTGTAAAATCCCTTCTGTCGGACGGGTTGACACCGCCCTCGCTTGTTCTGTGAGGATTGAGTACAGGAGAACTTATCCAGATCGCATTGACTCCCATATTTGTAAAGTAATTATCCTTGATCTTATTGATTATTCCTGCGAAATCTCCCCCTTTCCACTGTTCGAGGTCGACTGTTATCCCTGCAAGGTCCCCTATGTCGTTTGAAGAGTCACCGTTTAAAAATCTGTCTGTCATGAGCTGATAGACAAATGCATCACGCCAGCCGAACTGTGCAAAATCAATACTGTCACCGATCCATACAGGCACAAAAAGCGGCTCTATCTCAGTTCCGTTATCATCGACAAGTCTGAAAAGATAGCTGTATTTATTTGGGGTCAGTCCTGTCTTTGAAACTGTGAACATCTTTGACGAACTGTCATAAGTTATTGAATCTGTTACGACAACTCCGTTCAGAGTAATTACACTTTCTGTCATGTCTATATCTTGAGAACCTTCATAGACGACTTCAAAACTTAATGAATTTGCAGTTCTTGCAAAGTTTTGAAGAACAAGCTGAGCCTCAGAAGCAGTGCATGTATTTGATGAATCGCATTCAAAACCGGTTCCGCAGTCGTCACTTGTATTGCATCTTCCGTTTTTAAGGACACATTCATTTATGTCGCATTCTTCCCAGTCTTTGCATATTTCAGCGGCACAGACCACTCCTGTTACTGTCGCTGTTCCCGGATAATTGGTTGCTGAAGTTATAAAATTCGGGCCCGGTGTATCACCGGCGACACCTTTATCGCAGTACCACCAGCTCAGTCCGTTATTGAGGGAGAACCTGTAAATGTATGCAAAACTGCCGACCTTATCCATCGGGAATCCGGCCATGTATTCGTGGTTGTTCCCCTGATATTTATCGTTGAAAGATGCATCCACCCAGCGCCATGTTGAAGCTATGACAGGATATTCCGCAACTGTGACACCGGATTTTATACCAAGCTGTGCCTTCCATACGAAATGCTCAGGAACCGAGCTTCCTGTAGTGCCGTCGTTCATATATATCTGTCCGTAGACTATCGCCCCCTCTCCTCCTGCCTCGATCTCTATCGTGTAGGGCCACTGAACACCTATCCATGTCGGCTTGTTCGTATCAGCGACGCATGAAGCCCCTTGCGGTTTAAAGCCGTCTGTGCAGTTACATACCGCATTTCCGCTTTCTATGGTGCATATTCCGCCGTTGCCGCAATTGACTTCAGCACACTTGTCTTCAATACAGTCATGTGCAACAATGTCACATTTATCTGGAGTTTCGCAATCTTCATCTTTTCCGCATTTACCGGCAATCAGTTCGCAATCTCCTTCATTGCAGGATTCCCACTCTTCACAGACCACACCGGCACAAAGATCAATTACACAATCAAGTCCGTCGGGTTTGTAGCCTTTATCGCATTTGCATGCGGCGGTTCCTCCGTCATCAATGCATTCACCGTTCTCACCGCAGTCAATTCCGTCACATACCGAAGGAACAGTGTCATCGTCAGGATTTTCAACATCATTACTTATACATTCAAGTCCGTCAGCGTGATAACCTTCCTCGCATTCGCACCACACTTCGGCATCATATCCGTAACCCGACTTGCAATCACCGTGTCCGCTGCAGTCAATGTCTTTGCACGGATCATAATTTGTACAGTAGTGGTCTTGGTCGCATTCAGCTCCGCCGGTGCAATCCTCTTTTGTGTTGCATCTTCCGTCCATTGGTTCACACTTTCCGTTTTGACAGCTTTCCCATTCTTCACAGTCGACATCAGCGCACAGATCTTCATCAGCAATGCATTCAAGCAGTCCGTTATTGTGATAGCCGTCATCGCAAACGCACACTGCTCTGCCCGTTTCATCATTGCATGTTCCGTGATCCGAGCAGGTCACACCGTCACAAGGTCCGTCACTGGATGAATTGTTTTTTTTGTCGCATCCGGAAAAAATGACCGCTGCGAGCATGACGGCAAAAAGTGCATTTTTTTTCATGACAGCCTCTAATATATTGATTTTATTGTTCATCCTTTTACTCCTCCGGCGGTAAGACCGCCAACGAGGTGCTTCTGAAGTATGAAGAAAAGTATCATCACAGGAGTTGAAACTATTATCGCGCCGGCGGCGAAATGTCCCCACTCGGTGTTGTAGCTTCCCACAAATCTCTGCAATGCTACAGGAAGCGTGAAAGCTCTTTCATCCCCGAGGAATGTCGCGGCGAGAATGAATTCGTTCCATGCTGTCATGAATGAAAAAAGAGCTGTGACGACTATCGCAGGCTTTGCAAGGGGGAGCACTACTTTGATGAATATCGTCCACTGTGAAGCTCCATCTATGAGCGCGGCTTCTTCAAGGTCTTTGGGAATGGTATCGAAATATCCTTTGAGCATCCATACGCAGAACGGTATCGCAGTTGTCGAATAGACGAGCACGAGCCCTGTCATGCTGTTAAGCAGCCCGAGTTTATTAAGAAGAATGTATAAAGGAAGCGCCATGACGACTCCCGGGAACATCTGTGAGACAAGAAATGCTTTCATTCCGGCATCTTTCCCCGGAAATGTGAACCTTGAAAAAGCATATCCCGCCGTCGTAGCAAGCGTTATTCCGAGGATCGTTGTTGCAACCGAGATAACAACACTATTGAAGAACTGCCTGCCGAAAAGCCATCTTCCATCCGCATCGGTCGTGGTCATGATGTCCGCGAAATTCTGAAGGCTCACAGTATCAGGAAAAGGATTTGCCGAAAGAGCAAAACCCTGCGAAGGGGTAAGCGCCATCTTTATCACCCACAGAACCGGATATATCACGATAGCACAGCTGAGCATCAGCGCCATATTCACAAGTATCTGCTTTTTTAAAGTCACTTTTTTCATTTATTCAGCCTCGCTGTTTTTAACATTTCAAATTACTCCTCAAACGGACAAATCCCCTCTTCTTTGCAGTAGCAGTCCATGTCTCTCAAAATATAACCTGCTTTATATGCTGGCTGCCAGAACAGATATTTCCCTTCAAACGATGTAAAACCGTGTCCATAACTTGTCTGTCCTTCTATCGGTTTCGAGCAATAAACTTTTTCTTTATCTATTCTGTAATAACATAGTTTCCCGTCTGTCTGATATCCGCTTGCCTCCATCTGGTAGCTTTCTTTGTAAAGCATGACATTAGACTTTACCTGTGCAAGCTGGAGATTGATGAAATTCTTTTCTGTCGTAGGAATATCAAACTCCTTTTCGAGTGTCCAAGGATCTTTTGAAATATTCATTATCACAAAGTGATTTCTCGGAATGCCTTCTGCAATGGGACGGTAAATTATTCTGTCAGGATTATCCAGATCAAACTTGGGAAATCCCGCAACCTCATTTTCTTTCCCGATTCTTTTACAGTCTGTGATTTTTTTCGGATTCTTTGACAGATCACAAACCCAGGATGCGTTTGTTCCGTAATGATAAAACATTGCTCTGTTCCCGGAAATCGAAAGTTCATCCGCCTTACCGTCAGGATTACCATAAGCAAGTGTAGTCCATTTCCATGAATCCGCCGGACTGTTCAGGGAGGCTGGATCGCCAGTTTTTGCATAAACAAGTGAACGGTTGCCGCGTCCGACAGGATCTGTTTCGTTATCTAAATGGTTAGCAACCATTATTGTCCATTTTTCTGCAACATACGGATACACATCCATAGAAACATTTGTGTCTTCGTCAGTAAAAATAACATTGTATTTATATGAGAACTTATATGGAATAACATCAACTATCGGCTTAAAACCTTTCTTATTAATTGTTATGTATGGATTAATAAATATGTGATCAGCCATAAAAAAGGGAGCGATAGATTTTCCAATGACCGTATATTTTCCTGTTTTTATATCATACAAAACAGCTCTTTGTCCAGCATAACCAGGATCAGATATTATCGGCTTTTTATCACCGATACGATAATTGTCTGTCTGGAACAGTATCTTCCCTCCATCCATGTTGGCTTCCTTTCTGAATCCGGAAAAGGAATTCGCCCAAGTACGCGGATTAAGAAAGATATCACATTTCTGATGCGCTGTTAATGGTACCAACTCATTTGAAGTCGGAGTCACATTCCATTCGCATGGCCACGGATAACATTCGGCAATTAACTCGTTATCTTCAAACTCCCCGTTTTTATATGAGTCATAAACTTCCTTGTTTAAATCCTTCCATAATGATTTCACACATTGCGGATCATATTCATCGGGTTTATCACATGGGCGGCAGAAATGGATTGTGCCGTCTTTTCTATAATAAGGATATTTTGCATCCATCGGCAGTGGACAGTACATGTCAACATCCGGCACTTCTGTGTCAGCATCTGCCGGTTCATCAATATCTTTATCAGGCTGATCTATGTCAGATTCATTATCTTTATCTGAAATTTCAACATCTGCCTTATTATCTGAATCTTTATCCGGAACAGAATCCGTGTCCGTCTTTGTTCCGTTTGAATTGCAGGAACATATCATTAAAAACAATATAATTACTGTGTCACGCAAAACAGGTAAAATCATGATTTTCTTTTTCCGCTCTGTTTTTGCTGTTTTTCAAGAGATTTCAGATCGTTTTCAAGTTCTTTAAGACTTTCTTTATATTCCAGTTCTTTCAAACTGTTACGGAACTTATCATATTCAACTGCCGATTTTTCAAGAGCCGTTTCGTGACTTATTTTTCCCGCATGATTTAAAAGTTCCCTGCCATTCATCTGAATAACAGAATCAAGTCTGGTGATCCAGTCTTTCATATACATCGGTTGATGCTGTTGAGCCATTGATTCAGCGAATGCAAGATACTGTTCAACAATAAGACCGAGAAGCTTTATTTCATCTTCGTTAAGATAATTTTTTGCAACGACAACATCGCTTTTTTTGATCGATTTAACATCCTTTTTATCATAAGACCGCATTCCAAGCATGGGAAGCGAGGAATTAACACGGTTATAAACGAGTTCCGCCGCCGTTTTTTCGCTTATCGCCCAAAGCAGCTTGTTCTGCACTATTTTGAAGAATTCAACTGTTTTTTCATCTTTAGGATCATAGTCGATACTTGTTTTGTAGATATCTTTAATTTTCTGATAAAAAAATCTTTCAGAAAGCCTGATTTCACGAAGTCTTTCCTGCAACTCATTGAAATAACTCATTGAGTTTCCGTTTTTAAACCGCTCATCATTTAGAGCAAAACCTTTGACGATGTATTCTTTCAACCTTTGAGTCGCCCATATCCTGAATTGAGTGCCTTGTTTCGATTTGACACGATAACCGACTGAAATTATTACATCCAAGTTATAGTGTTTTACAGATATTTCCTGTGTTTTGTCTTTTATAGCACCATGCTGTGTGGTTTGTCGGAAATCCCGACACACCACTTTTTCATCAAGTTCACCCTCGCTGAAAACATTTTGTATGTGCTCAGTAATCGTCGATCTGCCCTTATCAAACAAAATAGCCATTTGTGCTTGCGTCAGCCATACAGTTTCATCTTCAAGAATGACATTGATTTTTATCTGTCCGTCTTGATTTTGATATATTATTATTTCGCTTGTCTGTTCTTTCATTTATTTCGCCTCGCTGTTACTTATAAAATCCATCAATTTCTCAACAACACCGGTAGTCTGCTTAAAACTGATATTTCCGGCATAATTAAATTTTTCACGGTAGGAATTCCATATATTTTCTAAATTTCTGTCCTTTTCAATTTGAGCAATGATATGAATGCGGATTCCGGGATAATCGTCAGCTTCTCTTATGTCGCTTGTTCCGGTTAATTCAAACCGCATGTCATCGTCAGCTTCAATACTGCATATTTCATTAAAGACTTTTTTTAGATTTTCATGTGTTACATCAAGTTTTTTTGCAGTTGTGTCAATGTCCATCGTTGTTCTTTTATCAATACCTATTATCGAAGAGAGCAAAAAACCCCCTTTTATGATAAAATTCTCTCTGTACTCAGATAAAGAAATGCGTTCAAGGAGCCTTTCCATAATATAGTTCTGCAATATTGACTGCGCCGAAACACCGTATTGTGCCGCTTTATTTTTTATAACCGCTTTGAGCTGCATCTGATTACCGGTTTTCATATAAGCACCTCAAGATATCTGCGCATTCTGGAGATGACTCTGAATTTATCAGCATATTCAAGCAGTTGAGCAATGTTCCTTGCCGGAGAATTTATATATTTTTTCAGAGCCGGAAGGTTCTGTTCAACATCATTTGCATTCTTTCCCCGGAAAATATCACAGAGAGTCCTTTCAATTGAATAAACTCTGACAGAATGTCCGGCAGGAGTGATAACTGTCTGAATTCCTGTCTCATACAGACCAGGGTTGGCTTTTTTAATTATTATTCTACCCTTCAGTGTTTTTGCATGATAGCCGTAAGGAAATGTCATTGTAATAATAGCAGGAGTTCTGTCTGTATAACCATTTAAAAATAATGCTGAATCATGAGAAAACACTCCGGCTGAATATCTCGTTTGCAAAACAAAAAACTCATCCTCCCACACTTCCGGCATTGCATATATTCCGGTGTCTATCTTTTGAAGCTTTCCCGAATCTTTCAGCTTAGTTAAATAAACCCTTGGAATTTTAAGTTTAGTAACCTTTGAAGAAGTGATAATACCCTTGTTTTCTTCAGCTATTCCAAGAATCTGACTTAAATAATCCATTCCTAGCACCCCTCAAACATTACAAACACACTCTACATCATACATGTTTAGAGTACATTTGTAAAGATTCAATGTCTTAGCAGTCACTTTCTTCATTTACTTAGCCCCCTTTCCGATCTTTTCGGTGAATTTTGAGTAGAAGATGAGAACAATGAATATCAGGATTGCGTAGGCCGCGGCATATCCGTACCGTTCCTGCCTCTGGAAAGCCCATTTGTAGGCTTCGCTTATGAGTATTTCGGTGCTTCCGTCAGGTTCGCCGCCGCTGACGAGATAGATTATATTGAACATATTGAATGTCCAGACGCTTCCGAGTATCACGGCAGGGATAAGCGCTGGTTTGAGCAGAGGAAGTGTGATATTGAAAAATCTCTGGAACATCCCGGCTCCGTCAACGCTTGCGGCATCTTCAAGTTCTCCGGGGATCGCCTGAAGCGCGCCAAGAGCAGTCACCATCATGAAAGGGAATCCGAGCCATGTATTAGTTGTAAGATTTGCGGCAAAAGATGTCCAGAACGAACTGAACCAGCTGACCGGCTCAAGTCCGAGAGTGTCCAGAATGCCGTTGATCGCGCCGAACTGCCTGTTGAACATCCCTTTCCAGATAAGCGCCGTGATATAATTGGGTACGGCCCACGGAATTATGAGAAGGACCCTGTAGATCCCCTTCATTTTAAGCCAAGGTTCACGCAGAAGGAGCGCAAGGCTCAGTCCGAGCGTCACATGCAGAAAGACATTCGCCGCAGTCCACAGCACCGTCACGGCAAGTGTGAAATAAAAATTCATCGGGCTGGTGATCGGGAAATCTCCGCCGAACAATATATTGAAAAAATTGGCAAATCCGACAAAAGTCCAGCTCCCCGCCTTATGTGCAAAGAACGCAGTCGCAGTCCCTACCGCAAACGGAACGAACACAAGGACAAGCATTGAAAGCATTGCAGGTATAAGATAAAGATATGGAGCCGGTTCTTTTTTCAGGAAAAATAGAAAATTCGACCAAATCATCCCTTTTATCAGCAGAAATAATCCTGCAAACGCCGCGGCAATGAGTACAAGAATGTACACGACCGGACTTTGAGACGGCGGAAGCGGTCTTCTGAAAAGCTCGTATTCCCTCTGAGCCTGAACAAGGGCGTTTTCGGGAGTATCGGCATCTCTGAGAACCTTTCTAAGCGCCTTCGCCATCGGTTCCCATACAACCCTCATCTGCGGCAGATTGCTCATCGGAACAGATCTTTCCGCCTGAAGCCTGAAAACATTGAGCAGTTTATCGGAAGCTATCTCAGGATCGTCATAGACCGACGCTGTCGCTACAGCCTGGAGCCCTTTCATCGCTCTAACCCTTGAACCTTCATCGGATATCATAAAATCACAGAAAGCCTTGGCTCCGTCAATATTCGCCGACTTGTGACCTGAGAAAAAATATCCGTCAACGCTCATGAAAGGTTTCATTGTCTGACCGGTTTCAGATATCACCGGAAGGACTGCCGTTTTATACTGCACACCTTCAGCGATCTCACCTGTGAACCAAGGTCCGTTAATTACAAAAGGGATCTTACCTTCATTGAAAAGCTGTGTGACAAGAACTGAAGTCGCCTCAGTAGGCACTATCCCGTGCTTATTCACAAGGTCGCCGATAAATTTCAGAGCATTACGGTTGCCTTCATTATCAAGACACGCCTCTTTTGCGCTGATATCGCTTTCAAGGCAGAATCCGCCGTTGAAACCTGTCATGAAAGGAACAGCATAATAAACAGCCGCTGCTTCAAAACCGAGTCCGTACATGCCTGACTTGGGAACTGTGAACTTTTTAGCTTCAGCGATCAGATCATCAGTATTTTCAGGAACGCTGTTTATGATGTCGCTCCTGTAGAAAAGGACAAGGCTCTTGAAGCTCAGAGGAACTCCCCAGAAAGAATCTTTATACTTGAAAGCATCGACTGTCGATCTGACCATCGTCTCTCTGATATTTTCAGCATATCCTTTATCAAGCTCCCTTATGACAGAGGATTCGGCCCAGTCACCGGTCCTTTCATGGGCTATAATGAACGCATCCGGACCGTTACCGTTAGGAATTGCGGTTGTGAGCTTGTCAGGAAAAGCACTGTAAGGTATCGCAAGAAGGACTATCCTGTATTTATCCTGTGAGGAATTGAACGAATCTCTAAGTTCTTCAAGAGCCGATTCTTCGGCTCCTCTGTATGAATGCCAGACCGTTATATCCTTTTTCTGAGCGGAAAGAATGGAAAAAAAGAGAAACAGAACTGCAAAAATAGCGGTTTTTTTCACCTTGCACCCTCCACGATCCTTTCTTTTGTCAACGGATCGAACAGGTGCATCTTCTCTTTCCTTATTCCGAGCTTTATCGTGTCATCTATCTTTAAATTTCTCGTGAACAGGCTTTCCAGTTCCGCAGTGATCTTTGTCTCTTCATTTATTCTGATGTGAACATGGGAAGACCTTCCGAGAGCCTCTACGATCTCAACCTTTCCGGTTATACAGGGAGAATCGTCAGTGAGAATGAAATCCTGCGGTCTGATGCCTGCTATCTTTCCGGGATACTCATCAAGCGTCAGAAAATTCATTGACGGACTGCCGATAAACCCTGCAACGAACATGTTTGCCGGGGTATCAAAAAGCTCCGCCGGAGTCCCTACCTGCTGAATTATCCCTTTATTCAGAACTACAATTCTGTCGGCAAGCGTCATCGCTTCGATCTGATCGTGAGTGACATAGATTATCGTGGTTTTAAGCCTTTCGTGCAGTTTTTTCAGCTCGACCCTCATCTGGGTGCGGAGACTTGCATCGAGATTTGAAAGAGGCTCATCGAAAAGGAATACCTTCGGGTCTCTCACTATCGCCCGTCCCATCGCCACGCGCTGTCTCTGACCACCGCTCATGTCTTTCGGAAGCCTGTCCAGAAGATGCGTTATATCAAGAAGCTGCGCCGCATTGTTCACCCTTTTCTCGATCTCCTGCTTTTCAAATTTCCTTACTTTAAGTGCAAAAGCCATGTTCTCGCGCACCGTCATGTGAGGATAAAGTGCGTAACTCTGGAAAACCATTGCAATGTCCCTGTCTTTCGGAGCGACATCATTGACTATGCGGTCCCCTATCCTGATATTTCCTGAAGTTATGCTTTCAAGTCCGGCTATGCTCCGCAGAAGCGTAGATTTGCCGCATCCTGACGGTCCTACAAGAACAAGGAACTCGCCGTCTTTTATTTTCAGGTCGATCCCTTTGAGTATTACAGCCTTTTCGTTGTACTGCTTTACAACATTTTCAAGCGTCACAGAAGCCATTATCTACCTCACTTTTTTACAAGTACTCTTAATGACAGGGCGGGAACATCAATATCAAGCTCTCCGTCACTGCCGACAGTAAAACTCTTTGATCCGCCTTCAGGAGATACATCGGTCAGCTTAGTCCCTTCTTCAAAAGTCGTTTTCATAACACTGTCTTCAAAAGCCGTAGATGATGTCTTTGCCTTTGCATTGATTATTACAAGCACTGTTTCGCCCTTGTATTTCCTTTCAAAAGCAAGAATTCCGGCGTCAGACTCTTCACCGGTGCGCTCTGTCGACCAGATAACAGACATGTCGCCTCTTCTGAGCGGTGCATATTTTTTGCGCAGAGCTGTCATTGCGCTTATCCACTTGAATGTCGCATTATCCGTATCATATCCCGAACCGGCGAGATTTTCTCTATTTGCAGGATCGTTCCCTCCGTTGAAATTCTGTTCAGTTCCGTAATAGATACAGGGAATTCCATCCTGAGTCAGCAGTAGTCCCAGAGCCGCTCTAAGCGCTTTTTCATCATTCTTTTCATACAGGAATCTCGGAAGGTCGTGGTTATCAAAGAAGTTTACAAGCACACCTTGCGGGCTGAGGTTTTTTCCATCCGCATCATTCACACCCGAAACCGTTCCGTAGAGATCTTTTCTCGCATTATAAAGGTTCTCGAAGTTCTTTGTCTGTGAACCGTATTTAAAGATCGCGTCATACACCTGGAATTTCTGGGAGAAATAGAAAACTGAATCCATTTCTCCATTTTTAGTGAAACTTCCCAGCAGTTCATCGTTACCGTCAAAAGCCTCGCCGAATATGAAAAAATTGTCCTTGCCTTTCGCTTTGGCCTTGGCTCTCATGGCCGGAGTGAACTTCTGCCAGAACTCATGCTCGACATGCTTTATCGTGTCTATTCTGAAGCCGTCGATGTCGACATTCTCTATCCAGAATTCATAGGCGCTTATAAGTGCCGCGGTGACATCGTCCCTTGTCGTGTCAAGGTCTTTCAATCCTCCGGGGAAGTCACCTTTTACTACCTGATAGTTC
>JAKLDO010000189.1 GCA_022703485.1 bacterium | reverse complement strand
CTTTTTTTGTGTTAATAACAGCAACACTTTGTTGAAATGTTGTCTTATTTGTTCTGTAATCGTTAGTAGCGATGGCTAATTTCCCAATTGTCGCACCTGTATTTACAACCACTAAATCTCCAGCACAAAGATTTGTACGCCTATGGACTTCTTCAAAATCTTTTTTTGTAATCTGCCTAGCATTTTTATAATCAATAAATCCATCATGAATATCTTTTGCACTTATAAAATAATACCCCGAATTTTCTTCATTTGTGCTATCACCATGTTTCCCATCAGTTATTAAATTTGTGACTTCTCCTAGCTTTTTTATCTCCCAACCCTTCTCATTCCTGACTGGATCTCCAAACATTTCCAGAAATGTACTTTTCACAAATTCATCAAGTAATTCAATGCTTTTTTTCCTTTTTGCGATCAGGTTTTCCGCTTTGGAAAGCACTGTGGCTATTTGTATTTGTTCTTCAAGTGGCGGGAGAGGAATTTTAAATCTTGATAAATCATTTTTATTGAAGCCTGCTTGAGCAGCACGACTGCTAATACATGAAATATAATTTTGAAAAGAAGTGTGTTTTAAAAGATAATAGAGAAACTTCTTATTCAATACCTTTTTATCTGGTATCGTTTTAATAATTGCAACATTGTATGCCCCACTCAATCCTGTCAATATTTTACCGATAGAAGCTCCATACCTCCCAATTAAAACATCTTCTTCTTCACATAAGTTCAATTTTGATGAATTTTTTACATATTCTACATGGTCTTTATCGGATTGAGTAAAATCTCGAATTTGTAACATTCTAACATAATTGTCTAATGGCAAAACACTCCATTCTTCTTTGGGAGGTTGTGTTCCGCCTTTAAAATCACACACTTCTGTTATAAAAACATACTTCATTCCACCAGCCCCTTTAACTCTTCGATTCCACCGATGATTTCGTTTTCAAGTGTGGTGAGTTTGTCGAGTATTTCTGATGGC
>JAKLDO010000188.1 GCA_022703485.1 bacterium | reverse complement strand
GACTCTTGCAGCGGAGAAGCTTCGTGAGATACATGGAATCAGTATTTCGAAAGAGACGGTACGCAAGTGGATGATCGGGGATGGTCTCTGGAAACCGGAAGTGACAAAAAGAAAGAGTTCGCATCAGATGCGTGAAAGGAGATCAAGGTACGGGGAGATGATCCAGATAGACGGATCGCCGCATGACTGGTTTGAGGGGCGGAGAGAACCATGTACTCTTATCGTGTTCATTGATGATGCGACGAACGAGTTCATGGAGCTTCGTTTTTATGAAACGGAAACGACTGCGGCATATATGGAGACGACCCTTATCTACCTTGACGAGTTCGGTCGTCCCGTTGCGTTTTACAGTGACAGGCACGGAGTTTTCAGGGTGAACAGAAAAGAATCGTTAAACGGTATTGAGTGCACACAGTTCGGAAGAGCCATGAAGACACTTGATATTGAGTTGATAAATGCCCACACCCCGCAGGCGAAAGGAAGAGTTGAAAGAGCTAATCAGCTTCTTCAGGACAGGCTGGTAAAGGAGTTGCGATTGAGGAAAATAGACACTATCGAAGCAGCCAACGAGTTTCTGGACGAATACAAACATGAACTTAATGACAAGTTCGCCGTAAAAGCGAAATCTCCTGAAAATGCACACAGAGTTGTTCTACACGATAAAAGAGAACTCGATTTAATATTTTCAATTCATTCCGAACGGATCATCTCCAAAAATCTCGAAGTACAGTATGACAACACCGTTTATCAGATCCAGACTGAAAGTTCAGGACTTTCCATGAGAGGCGGAAAAGTTGTAATATCCGAAGATTTCAACGGAAAAGTCTCACTTATTTATAAAGGCAGAGAAATGAAATACAAAACCTATCGTAAAGCTGAAAAACAAAGTGAACTCGAAAACGCTAAAACAATAAATAAGCGGATATCAGAAGTGATAAAAGCACAGAATAACAATTTTAATTTTAAACACGATGTCGATTTACAATGGAAAAATCAGGAGGAAATATGTTCAATTTAGGACATTTCTACTTTGCTCAAAACCGGACATTTCTACTTTGCCTTGACATCAAAATA
>JAKLDO010000187.1 GCA_022703485.1 bacterium | reverse complement strand
AATGGTGTTAAATGTCGTCTTTGATTTGAAACCTGCATCGTATGCGAGATCGAGTATGCTTCTATGCTTATAAAAATCATCTTTCATCATCTTAATTACAGCTTCAGTTCTGTAAATATTCACAAAAGTATAGAAATTAAGATTACAGTGACCGTTTATCACCTGAGAAAGTATGTTTGTTGAAAGATTCAGCTTTTTAGCAAGCTGAGGAAGTGTAAGATCCGGATCTTTATACGGTTTTTCTTTTTCCATAAGTTCTTTCAACTCTCGCACATAAGCCTGAGCTATATCATCATCAAGTCTGCTTTTTTCATATTTTGGAGACTCATCTTTGCTGTCCGCATTATACTCAATGAACTCTTCTTCGGGAGTTGCCGCAACTGCATCATCAGGCATTTCATCATGCTTAATATCAACAATATCAGACACTTCCATTTCATTTTCATTCGACAGACCCGGCAATTTCCTGTTTTTTCTTTTCCGTGACATTACGATCAGAACAATACCTGCGGCAAGAATTAAGAACGAAAGCGGAATAAACAGCATTTTTGAAGATAAGATGCTTATAAAACTGGAGTTTTTCACTTCAAAGATCAAAGAAGCTCTTTTGATACCGCCATTTTCATCTTCCGCTTCGACAACAAAGTTGTATATCCCTGAAGAAAGTTTTTCAAAACTTACAGTTCTTCTTTCATTCTGATATGTCCATCCGCTTTCCACCGGTTCAAGTTTGTGCCTTATCTTCAATCTTTCCGGATGCATATACCTTCCGGCGGTATATTTTATCTCAACAAGGGAAATGTCTCCTGAAAGCACAGGACCGTGTGACATTTCAATGCTTCTGCCGTTCAGTATCAGATCATCTATCGAAAGATGGACGTTCGGAAGATCTCCTGATAAATAATTCCTTGATATTACTATGCCTTCAACTGTAGGAAACCACAGCCCCCCATTCTTTCTCATCATTGCGACAGGCTGAACTCCGCCTGTGTTCTCAGGTCTTCTGATACCGTCCTGCGTGTCGAACTGGAAACAGCTGATCATTATATCGCGTTCGACCACCGCTTTCATTACAAGCTCCCTTTTCAGCTTGAAGATACCGTGCGTGCTTGTAAACCACAGATCGCCTTTGCCATCAGGAATGATAGAGTATATGGTGTCGCTGCAGAGACCTTTTTCTGTGCTGAGGCTCCTTATACTACCATCAGGAAAAACAATCGAAAGCCCGGTCCTCATCATTCCCGCGATAAGTATTCCTGAGCTGTCGGCATACAAAGAAAGAACCATACTGTCAGGCAGCCCTTCATTTACAGATATCGTCCTGAAAGAATCACCATCGAACCTCAGAATACCTGTAGATGTTGCAAACCACAGTTTCCCGGCAGAATCCTCCGTTATAGAACTTACATATTCACCTTTTTCAGTACCTATCTGCCGAACCAGAGAAAAAGCTCCGTTCACAAAAAGGTATATTTCACCTTTCGCAGTTCCGGCCCATATCCTTTTTACGGAATCCTGAAAAATTACCGA
>JAKLDO010000186.1 GCA_022703485.1 bacterium | reverse complement strand
TACCAAAGAGGTTGTTTTTATTAAAGTTTTTTCTTAACTTTCTGTTCTTTTTATTTTGAAATCGAACGGGTTAGGTCATTAGTAAATCGAATCATTTTATAGCCCAGAGTTTTTATTATATATTCACGCAATTCATCGTAATCTTTCTGTTTTTCATGAATTCCGCCATCGATTTCAACCACAAGTCTTTTTTTTGCACAATAAAAATCAGCAATAAAAAACCGTTCTCTATTATCATATAAAAATGTAACAGGATGCTGCCGCATAAATCTAAGATCCATTATCTTTCTCTGTCTAACGGCATTCCAGAATATTTTCTCTGATCCAGTCTGATTATTTCTGAGACTTCTTGCCGCTATCTTAACTAAATTGTCCATCCGATCTCTCTTCCCTTGCCCTTTTTTAAGGGAAAGGGACAGGGTTAGGGTTCGCATCTCCCCTTGCCATTTTCAAAGGGAAAGGGGCTGGGGGTTAGGGTTAATGCAGGTACTTCCTTGTTTCCTTGCCTGTAACTCCGGCTGAAAGTTCAATGAACGGTTTCAGGGTGCTTGCGTTTATCTTTTTGAAAAGCACCTCCTCGATCTGGAAAAATCCGACCGAAGCGCTCATTTCTACATTTATCAGCAAGGGTTTGTTTTCGCCTTTCAGTATGTTAACTTTTTCGATAGATGCCGAAGAATACTGATGAATATCGCCGACTTTCGGCTCGTCGTTTATCATTATCGGAATTCTGCTCCTCCCCTTTTCCATGTCACAGCCGTCAGCGATCAGCACCACTCCCGCTTCGTATGAATGTATCTTCACAGTCCCCATGTGCCCGGAAATGCACTCAAGCGCCAGAGCCCTCACGATTATCTGCTTTTCAAATTCATCGGGATATATCTTTGCAAGAATTCTCGTCAGTATCGAATTTGCCAGCATTGCACTGTTCCTTTCATGGTTTTCACGCCCTATCGACATGCCTATATCGTGAATGAGCGCCGCAAAAAGCACGGCCACCATACTGTCCTCAAATGTCCCGGCTCCGTCTTTTTCCAGACTGAACTTGAACCCGTGCTCATGCATTATCTTCATTATTTTCATTGAGTTATATGCCACTTTTTTCATGTGGACAGGCCCGTGATCGTTGTAATTGAGCCTCGTTATGGAAACAGTGTTCGCATAGTTCTGAAAATGAACTATCTCCGGATCGGTGAAGATCATCTTAGCCAGTTCAAGCGGCTTCCCGTGAAGTTTTTCAAGTATCCTCTTCTCAATTCCCGTCTCTTTAGGTGATTTTGTCATATTATCCTCCAAAAATTGCATGAAAAGCGTACATCTGAAAAGGATTTGTGTCAATGAGGATTATGTTGCATAAAAATGACAAGTCACTCTTTTGTTCTGATCTCGACCGGAAGGTCCGAATCGTCGTAGGTTCCGTTGCCAAGCTGTCCATCCTGATTCCAGCCCCAGCAGTAAACTTTCCCGTCCTCATCAAGAGCACATGTGTGTCTGTGACCGCAACTTACTGATTTTATTTTAATTACTTCGTCAAATGCAACTTTAACCGGGGTAAAACTGTC
>JAKLDO010000185.1 GCA_022703485.1 bacterium | reverse complement strand
TTGATCTCATAGTAAAGAGGAAGTTTTGCGGTAAGAGGAACATCATCATGAATAATAATTGAACTTTTTCCTCCCGGCAGCACTGCATGCAGGGAGCTGTTATCCTTTGTGAAACAGGCATTGACAAGATACTGGGACACACTGTTCTGCAGTTCACCCGCCGGTCTTGAAAAATCAGGGGTCTTATCGGTGAAATAACAGACAGAAGTCCCGCTCATTTTCTTTTTCAGAACTGATATTCCGCTCTTTTTCAAATGATCTGCATAATGGTCGGAAGCGTTCTGAACATCTGCTTCCGTTGTCTGGGCAGGAACTTTCTGAAGATAGAAACAAAGTTCATAAAAACTGATCTTCTGAGGCTCTTTCTTAACCTCGCCTGCACACGATGCGGACAAGACCAGAAAAAAGAATGTAAAAAAAAGGGGCGGAAAGCACCGCCCCCGTAAAAAAAACACCTTATTCATAATCCCTGACAGCTATTTCACCTTTCAGACCGTAGAAACACCCTTCAGCAAGAGCCTGCATCTCATCCTCACCGGGATATGCTATGACTTCAGCGATGAAAGATACCTTCTCCTTCACCCATGAAACGAAGAGCTTGTCATAAGCAACGCCGCCGGTAAGTATTATCGCATCGACCTTGCCTTCAAGCACCGCGGAAAGAGCGCCGATCTCCTTTGAGACCTGATATGCCATCGCCTTGTAGACTATCTCTGCTTCATGATCGCCTGCAAGAACTCTCTTCTCCACTTCATAAGCGCTGTTGGTGCCCAGATATGCCACAAGCCCGCCGTTGCCTTTGAGCTTTTTGTTTATCTCATCGCTCGTATATTTGCCGGAAAAGCACATCTTTACAAGCTGGCCTGCAGGAAGTCCGCCGCTCCTTTCGGGAGAGAACGGCCCTTCACCGTTAAGTGCGTTGTTGACATCGATAACTCTGCCTTTTTTGTGTGCACCGACCGATACTCCGCCGCCCAGATGGGCAATTATAAAGTTAAAATCTTCGTATTTCTTTCCTTTTTCCCTTGCATACCTTCTTGCGACAGCTTTCTGGTTGAGGGCGTGGAAAATGCTAAGCCTGCTTATCTCCGGAAGACCTGAGAACCTTGCGATTCCTTCCATTTCATCAACAACGACAGGATCTACGATATATGCGTTCACATTGTCACCTGCCGCTTTCGCAAGAGCCAGAGCGATCGGAGCACCAAGATTGGATGCGTGCTCACCCATTTTCGCCTCTTTCAGGTCATCTATCATTCTCTGGTTGACCTTGTAAACTCCGCCCCTGATGGGCTTGAGAAGACCGCCTCTTCCCACGATGGCGCCGAAGGACTTTATATCGTGTCCCGCCTTCTGGATCTCGTCGAGGATGGTTTTTTCTCTCATGTCATACTGCTCGAATATACGGTTGAAGCCGGCGAGGTCATCAACGCTGTGCTTGATGTTCTTCGTCATCAGCTCTTTCGTATCTTCGAATATCGCTATTTTTGTCGATGTGGAGCCGGGATTTATGACAAGTATTTTCATGACCGCCTCCTATTTCATCGCCGCGGCAAGGGCGAT
>JAKLDO010000184.1 GCA_022703485.1 bacterium | reverse complement strand
ACTTTTTTTACAAATACCGGTTCATGTCCGCAATCCCTGATGTGAGCGGCATGCTCGGCAACTCCGCCCTGAAGGTCGAGTATGGCGATGCGGTCCATTATATTCCTCTTTTCGCGTACTTATCTTCTTCTTTAATGCTTCCGCAGTTTATTCCTACCATCGGTTCACCGAGATTTCTGGATACTTCGGCGATGATCTTCGGGTCGTTGAAATGAGCGGTTGCTGTGACTATCGCTTTTGCTCTGATAGCCGGATTGCCTGATTTAAAAATGCCTGAACCCACGAAAACACCGTCACATCCGAGCTGCATCATAAGTGCCGCATCAGCAGGAGTTGCTATTCCGCCTGCCGCGAAGTTGACCACAGGAAGTCTTTTAAGCTCTCTTATTCTGAATGCAAGCTCATAGGAGATCCCGTGATTCTTGCAGAAAGTGCCGACTTCTTCATCCTTGAGAGAGCAGAGTTCTGCAATTTCCCTGTTCATTGTTCTCATGTGTCTTACGGCTTCAACGACATCGCCGGTACCGGCTTCGCCTTTTGTCCTTATCATAGCGGCCCCTTCAGATATTCTTCTGCATGCTTCCCCCAGATTTCTTGCACCGCAGACAAAAGGTATTTTGAAGTTGTGTTTATTTATATGATTGTCTTCATCCGCCATTGTAAGGACTTCGCTCTCATCGATGTAGTCTATTTCAAGTGCTTCGAGTATCTGAGCTTCGACAAAATGACCTATTCTCGCTTTTGCCATTACGGGGATGGTTACTGCTTTCTGGATCTCTATTATCAGGGCCGGATCGCTCATTCTTGCGACTCCGCCGTCTTTCCTGATGTCAGCCGGAACCCTTTCAAGCGCCATGACAGCAACTGCACCGGCATCCTGTGCTATTTTTGCCTGTTCTGCATTGACAACATCCATTATTACTCCGCCTTTAAGCATCTGAGCAAGATTTGCATTGATCTCATACCTGTCGTTCATTTTTTTCTCCTTAAAAAAGTTGTATAAAGAATGAAAAAGTGTTATATAACAATTGCTAATGAGCTCTAAAACAAGTTTATTGTAATATTACAGATTGAATAGTCAAATCATTTCGGAGAAAAAACGCAAATGGCTGAAATGACAAAAAAAGCGCTTTATGTGACGATCGCAATTGACATTGAAAAAAGGATCGCTGATGGTGAATTCAGCCCGGCTGGCAGACTTCCTGCCGTAAGAGATATTGCGAAATATTATTCCACAACGACCGTAACGGTCTCAAATGCACTGAAAATAGTGGAGAATTCAGGTCTTATTGAAAGGAAAGGGGGCAGCGGGATTTATCTGAAAGAGAGAAGAACGGACCCTTTCTTCCCGGTGGAGGATTTGAAAAAGATATTCATTTCAGTGCTTGAAAACGAAGGGGCTAAAGCATTCGGATACGGCGACAGTTCAGGATATTCAGGACTTAAAGATGTGATAAGGGATAGAATGCAGAAAAAACTGAAAGGAATGAGCGGCCGGGAAATACTTATAACTTCAGGGTCTCAGCAGGCGCTTCATCTGATATTTTCCTCAATGCTGCAAGTGGGGGACTGGGTACTCGTCGAGGAACCGACATAT
>JAKLDO010000183.1 GCA_022703485.1 bacterium | reverse complement strand
AGGATTGAGACGAGTCTTAGCTCGAAGGCATCGCCTTCGCTTAATACTCTCGACATTATTTACAAAAACCGACCTTGTTAGAAAGGATTGAGACGATCATTTGTCCAGAGATATGAATCTCTTTGACACCTAATATTTACAAAAACCGACCTTGTTAGAAAGGATTGAGACCTTTCCCACCGTAAACGGTGCAAAAGTGCTTCCTTCGAAGGTTTCCGTTATTTACAAAAACCGACCTTGTTAGAAAGGATTGAGACTTTTTAAGCTGCTTTTTGCCATTTTTTCCGAATCTCTTCGAGGTATTTACAAAAACCGACCTTGTTAGAAAGGATTGAGACGAAAATTCAGTCGGAACATTATCATCCTTGATATCTAAAAATTTACAAAAACCGACCTTGTTAGAAAGGATTGAGACGAAAATGTATTTTCCTTTCCATTCTTCTGGAATCAGTATTTACAAAAACCGACCTTGTTAGAAAGGATTGAGACACATACTCTTTTATAAGCTGTTGCAATGTATCCAAAGAAACATTTACAAAAACCGACCTTGTTAGAAAGGATTGAGACCTTCAGCTGATAATCGGACTGCTAAGGCTAATTCGAGTCCGTATTTACAAAAACCGACCTTGTTAGAAAGGATTGAGACATTTAGCCAATTGATCAAAAGTCTCAACATTGAACTCAAGCGTAATATTTACAAAAACCGACCTTGTTAGAAAGGATTGAGACAAAAAAACATTAGAAACCAGCGCATTTTTTGCGCCATTTTTCCTATTTACAAAAACCGACCTTGTTAGAAAGGATTGAGACATAAACGGCTGAATACCAGAGAAATTTTCAGTATTATTATTTACAAAAACCGACCTTGTTAGAAAGGATTGAGACTAGTCCCTACTACTAGAGTAAGCGTCTAAATCTTGTTCAAAATTTACAAAAACCGACCTTGTTAGAAAGGATTGAGACAATAATGTTTCTAAGGTTGGCATAAATGGATTAGACATAATAACTCCTATAAAATTTACAAAAACCGACCTTGTTAGAAAGGATTGAGACTAGTCCAATTGCCTATAACAAGGCCATGGACTTTTTTAAAATTTACAAAAACCGACCTTGTTAGAAAGGATTGAGACATTGTATAGTAGACACTGTATACCGATCGGTATGTTTTTAATATTTACAAAAACCGACCTTGTTAGAAAGGATTGAGACGATTACTTCCAGCCCAACTTTCGAAGGGCTTTCTTAGTGCCGTATTTATTTACAAAAACCGACCTTGTTAGAAAGGATTGAGACAACTTCCCACTTAAATACAAGCTGGACGATGTTCTTTCGAACGTAATTTACAAAAACCGACCTTGTTAGAAAGGATTGAGACTATAACATCTACAACTAGTGTATAATCCGGCTGCCTTATTTACAAAAACCGACCTTGTTAGAAAGGATTGAGACTAAAGCATTCCGGCGGATATAACCGGTATACTTGTAATTTACAAAAACCGACCTTGTTAGAAAGGATTGAGACTAATCCTGACTATCATTGTTGTGCCCCTTCACATCAATGGTTTCGTTTATTTACAAAAACCGACCTTGTTAGAAAGGATTGAGACTCTACAAAGATTCTTATCTGGAGAGCATCAATCTCAGTGTATATTATTTACAAAAACCGACCTTGTTAGAAAGGATTGAGACGTAAGCGGCCAATGTCATCATGGCCATTTGTTCCACATGTAAGGGATTTACAAAAACCGACCTTGTTAGAAAGGATTGAGACTCTATCCCGTCGGTAGACGGAAT
>JAKLDO010000182.1 GCA_022703485.1 bacterium | reverse complement strand
AGCGGTGTTGAAGAGTTATTATCATCACATTTTTTCATATTAGGCAGATTTGTACATTTCTGGAGTTTCACAGAATATATATCATCAGTACACGGATTCACATCATGACAGCTTTCATTCGATTCAACTTTTCCGGGGTCGGGGAATTCGGCTATACAGATTCCTTCATCTTCATCTGATGTGGGCGCTGAGAATGAAGCAAAGAAGATCATGCTGTAATCTTTCACAATAACGGGATCTCTCATATCCTTTACACAATTCTTCAGAATCCATTCATCTTCAGTTTCGAGATCAACTACTTTCTGATATCCGCCGTATTCTCCGGCTACATCTCCATCAACCCATCCGGCATAAGGATAATTTATAAATGCTTTTCCGCTATTCCCTGTCACAGTATCAGTAAGAATCTTTTCAGTTCGGTTCACAAGGTCATACAGGACTATCGCCAGACCGTTTCTTGACACAAAATCTCCAGAATAAAGCATCCATTCTCTCCCGCTCCCATAGACTATATATGATCCATATATGTAAGGAGCGCTGATCGGCTTTTTCAGAAATATCTCCACAGGTTTCACTTCAAGCGTCTCAAGATCAACTTCCCATAGACTAAGGTAGAAAGGACCTTTTGATAAAACATCTCCACCTACAGACTCATCACCTTTTCCAATTATTGCATTGACATATGCCTTTTTCCCATCATGGTGAAAACTGCTTACCTTGTATCCTTCCAGTTTTTTTTCTGTACCGGTACGGATGTCATAAATATGAAGCCAGCCGGGATATTCCTCTCTATAAACAACATAAGGCCACATCACCTGCGGTTCATGACAGTCATTTTTAAATCCGGCTATCCGTTTTAACTCCCAGTCACCAGTCATTGAGCCAAGATAACATGACTGATCTTGGCTGGCGGTTGATGTTGTGTTATACGAAAAGACTATGTAATCCCTGTCCACATCAAATGAGCGAAAATATCCGGCAGATCCCATGCTAGACAGATTTGAAACTATTTTTTGGACACTTCCATCGCTTCTATCACAACGATATATTGAAAGTGTGTATTCTGGAACAGCTTTCATAAAAAAATAGTAGTCATCATTCAATCCCATTGAGCGACTATTATAATTATCTTTTGAATCACGGGATAAAATATGGTCGACACCCGACTCCTGAGTCAGTGAACAAGGCTCATCACTCGGTCTCGGACTGAAACACAACCGGTCATGAGTCTCTGCAACATCAATACAGTTTTCATCTGGGAAATCTTCGTCCGGTAAAAAATCTTTGTCATCCACTAAATCTAAATCTTCCACATCATTTTCTATATCTTCCGACTCCGTTAAAACTTCGTCGGACAAGTCATCGGAAATATCGGCATCTGTCAACAGGTCAGAATCACTGTCAGTCATTTCATCTGAATCGTTTTTTGAATCGTTTATATTACAGGAAGTACACGACCAGAACAGAAAAAAAAGAAGTATTATAGATGATATTTTATTCATTACTCCTCAAACGGACAAACCCCTTCTTCTTTGCAGTAACATTCTGTGTCTCGAATTTGCACATCAATGGAATTTCTCCAGAGCCACCATTTCCCGTCAAAAGTGCTAAACTCCATTCCTTCATTATTTATAACAGGACAATATGATTTCTGTTTGTCAAAACGATACCAGCAGCTGATTATCTTTGATCCTCGCCAGCCCGTAAACATCATCAGATTACCCTTTACTTTGTGTGGCTGCATATACTGATCAACTTCTATCTCTTTGTACTCAGGATTATTCTCACCGGAATAATTAACTTCTATCAGTGTTGGAGGACCTTCGTCTTCATACATATAATAAATCAGTCGGTTCTCATTGTCTTCATCAATTCTCGGGCTGTGACCTTTCTCATACTTTCCTGTCCCGTCTTTTCTTGTGGCTTTTGTGCATTCCTT
>JAKLDO010000181.1 GCA_022703485.1 bacterium | reverse complement strand
TTTCTGTTTGCCTTTATCCCGTATTTATTTCGTACGATTGCCGTAATCATTCTAAGCCCGGCTACCGGATTCTCATCAATAATGATCCTGATTATTGATTCAAGTTTCTTATCGATGGCTCTTTTCATATGAATAATATTCTTATAGTAAAATGTCGAACGGGGCAATTCAAACCATCTGCACAATTGAGAAATGCTTATACTTTTGCCCTCATCCTGCATTAAGCCCTGCACAATTAAGAGTTGTTCTCTTCCTGGTTGAGCAGGGCCTGTAACTTTTTTCTGGCATCCAGCTCCAGCACAAGTTCACCTATCTTTGCCTGCATATCCCGGATCTGTCGATCGGTCTCAACTTGTTGCTCTTTAGCGTTTGTTTTTAAGCCCTGGGTTCCGCTGAATATGAATGTATTGATCCATGATTCGACTTCTGATTGTTTCAGATCATTCTGTCGGCATACATCTACTATCTTTGCTTCATGGACTGACCCCCTAAAACTGGAGTGACAAAAATAACCAGAATTAGGACAATAGGATTATGATAAAAAGACAAAGACATAGTGAAGATTTCAAGAAAAAAATAGGATTTGAACTTGCATCAGGATTATCAAGCGCAGGTGAGATATCCAAGCGTGAAGGAATATCCTCGACGACATTATACAAATGGCGTGATCGGCTGCAAACAGTTTCTATCACAGGTGATGATAAAGAATACATAGAGCAGCAGAAAAGGATAAAAGAGCTTGAAGAGATTGTGAGCGATCAGGCTATCCAGATACACATTTTAAAAAAAACTCAAAAAATAATGGAACAGCTGAAGAAACAAGAGCGTTTATCCGGGAGTATCTCGCCCCGCACTTTGGGGTCCAAATGAGTTGCAGAGCATTAGGCATGAGTATTTCAACATACTACTATAAATTAAAAACAGCCTCTAATGATGACGAAATCATTAAGAAAGAGATTGAGCAAATCATAGAGACACTGCCGGAGTCCGGCTATCGTCCAGTGACTGTATTGCTGAACCGAAAAGGTTTTAAGGTTAACCACAAGAGGGCACATCGTATTATGAAAGAAAATGGCCTTTTATGCCGTAAATCCAGACGATATGTGCCTGCAACGACTGACTCAAGACATCCGTATATGAAGTACCCGAATATTGCCAAAGATGTTGTGACAGATGGTATTAACCAGGTAATTGTAGGAGATGTGACTGCATATAACATAAAAGGTAAAGATCATTTTCTCGCTGAGCTTATGGATCGCCACAATAGAGAAGTGATCGGGAAAGCGGTGTCTGATAAAAACGATACGGCTCTTGTCCTGAGCGCTCTTGAAGACGCAAGCCGCAACAGGGATTTAAAAGGCTGCATTCATCATACTGATGCCGATGTACGGTATTGCTCAAAAGCCTATATCGACCTGTTAGATAAAATTGGAATGAAGATCTCTATGTGTGTTGGAAATGCCTATGAAAATGCACATGCAGAATCATTCAATAAAACTGTCAAAAGGCAAGAGATTAATATTTCTGATTATGACGACAAAGAGGAATCGGCTATTTCAATATTCAGGTACATCGAAGTTTACAATAATTACAGACCTCATTCTTCTATTGGAAACATGACGCCAGTGGAATACAGAATGACTCTTGAAGATAAAAAAAATACGAAAAATACTTTACAGTTTTAGGGGTTCACTCCATCACCTTTAATTATCTGAAGAGCAAGTTCCGCCTTCTTCTGGGCTGTCCATCTTTGTACTTTCGTTTCCATATTTTTACCTTTACAGTTTTATTTTAAACTGTCCAGCTAAAAAGGGGAACGGTATAATACATCAGTAATGGTGATTATATGAGGCTTGGGAAATTTTAATTTCTGAGCCCCTTTATACAGCTTGATCATTTTATCTGTCTGTTTTAGGATTATTTCTTCCATTACCTTTTACTTTAATAATAAATGAACTGATATTCAGGAATATCCAATCAAAACATGATAAAAAAACGCACAGCAGACAAGAAAAAAATTTATAATAAGAAATTTTTAAATATGTTATGAGTTGTATCTGA
>JAKLDO010000180.1 GCA_022703485.1 bacterium | reverse complement strand
CTGTCTGTGATCACTGTTTTTTTCTCCCGCAGTGCAGGCCATATCCTTTCACGGAGATGGTTAAGTCTGTCAGTTGCGAACATCAGTGCAAGCATTTCGTGGGTAAGAGGCGCATCGCCGTCCTTTTTTGCAAGCACTTCCCTGATCATCTTTCCTGTCGGCATGTCAGTAGGTTCAGCCGTAAGAAGAACTTTGTGACCTTTATTCTCAAGATACCTCTGAAGCTCTTTTATCGTCGTGCTTTTTCCGCTACCGTCAATCCCTTCAACTGCTATGAACATGTCATTCTCCAATAAATTCAGATATTTTCAGATCATCAAAAAACACATTCGATCTCCAGTTACCAAAAGAGAGCCTGTTGTATCCTTCACTTGTCTGAAGCGGGTTTTCATCATCATATTTCAGAAAAAGCTCTCCGTCGACGAACCATTTTATCTTATTGCCGGCTCTTTCTACTTTCACTCTGTATTTTTTCCCTTTTTCCAGCTTCGTTCTGTTCTCCACCCTTTTCTTCTCGTGCTCATGCAGTTTAGATATTACCGATATTCTGTTGTTCCATCCGCCGAGAATGAAAGAATATCCGTCACCGTGGTCGTGGATGAGCCCGTCGCCCCATGCGTTGAACTTCACATCGACACCTTCGCTTTCACTCCACATCGTAAGCTCTATGACCCCGTTCCGGGGAAGTGCAAACCCTGTCAGCACAAGATTCCTGTTCTCTGCTTTCGTGCTTGTGACAGCACCGTCAGTTATTTTCCAGTCGCCTCCCTGCACAGTGTAGTTGTCACCCAGTCCTGCTCTATCAAAATTATCCTCAAAAACGGTCTTCAGTTTCTGCTCTCTGGTGCACGAAAAGAGCAGTAACGCCGACATTACCGCACAAATTACTGATATTTTCATAACTTCCTCCACTTAACGGGTGAATTTATCAAATATGGCAATGAATGTCAAAAGAGGAAATTTTTTCAGATAATTACAGAATCTTCATCACTGACTGTGTCATCATCATTCTCTTCGGGAACATAATCAGGCCGTTCCTCTGCTCCGCCGGGGCCGTCATATTTCCAGCAGTCTATTTCTGTTTTTCCATCCGGTTCGTAGCATGTGCAAAGATGCGAAAAATCCTCATCTCCGTATTTTGCGACAGTGCCGTCAGCTCTTGTATTGAAATATTCAAGCATTACCGATTCATCGTCTGTAAATTCATTTTTGAACATCATCCTGAGATACTGACCGGCCGATCCGTCCTCGTTTTCACAGAAACTGCCGTAAATGTCTCCGACAGGTACATCATACACATTTCCATTTTCGTCGACCTTTTCCGTTTTTCCAATACCGAGATAACACCCTTTTCTCAAATATTGCGCTTTTACTGTTCCTGCTGTGTCAAATTCGATATCGACAAATGTGCGGCGGAAAAACACCGATGCGCCGAAACCGGCTTCAGAAATTCCGGCTTCTTTCATTGCAGGGATAAGTTCCTGACTGAATGAATAGAACGCATCTCGATAATCAACTGTAGCAGTTCCAGCATTTTCATCAGTATTGATAAATTCATAAGTATATGCATTCACTCCTATTATTGAATCACCTGCATTTGAAAATGAACCGCCGGTCAGTTCAGTAATTGTTTCTGTCAGCTTGATCTTGCCATCAGTGAATGTCGCGGCGACATCACCTTTTTCGCTCACCTCTCCCATTATTTTCAGATAACCCCATAGTTTCCAGCTGTCTTCAGGCTGTGCCCATGCCGGATTAAAATCATCGCCTGAACATCCATCTTCATCAGTAGTTACAGCATTTTCATCTGTATCTGCAACTTCAGCATCAGAAGAATCCATATCGGCTGTGTCATCAATAATATTAATGTCCGCATCAGGGTGTTCTTCACAATTACTGCCGGAGCAGTTCTCTCCGCATGAAATCTGGATCAGTGTTATTAATACGGCGGATGATAAAATTAACATCAGTTTCATGACATGCTCCTTTCAATATTCATTTGTTACGGATGATTTTATCCTTTCCTAAATCGTTCGATTCTAAATTTTTACTGACTCTAGTCTGAGGTTTGTGTTTTATTGATTGGTTTTTGTTCTGA
>JAKLDO010000018.1 GCA_022703485.1 bacterium | reverse complement strand
AATAATATTGGAGAAGTGGTAATTGATGCCAAATCTAGCTTAATAAATGAGAAGAAGTCTACTTCGAGAGATGTGCTTGAAGCTCGCATACTTGGCAGAAACAAGACGACTGAAAAGAAATCAACAAAAAGCGATTTGCCAAAAATATCTATATTAAAAAATACGATAGGACTCGGTGATTCTGAAGAACTGATAAGCGAAATGCCTTCAGAATCTGTAGATTTGGTTTTTACTTCTCCTCCATATTTTAATGCAAGACCTGAATATGCAGACTACATAGAATATGAAGAATATTTGCTTAAAATTAGGAAGATTGTTCATAATTGTCATAGAGTTTTAAATGAAGGAAGGTTTTTTGTTATTAATGTGTCTCCTGTTTTGCAGAGGCGTGCAAACAGAACAGAGTCTTCAAAAAGAATAGCGGTTCCGTTTGATTTTCATAAAATATTTGTTGATGAAGGCTTTGAATTTATGGATGACATAATTTGGGTTAAGCCTGAAGGAGCAGGATGGGCTACCGGAAGGGGCCGCAGATTCTTTGCGGATAGAAATCCTTTGCAATATAAACCTGTTCCAGTTACAGAGTATATTTTGGTTTATAGAAAAAAAACAGATAAATTAATTGATTGGCATATACGCAAACATCCAAATCAGAAAATTGTTAAAGAGTCTAAAATTGATGATGGGTATGAGACAACAAATATATGGAAAATTCATCCAGCTCATTCAAAGATACATCCTGCGATATTTCCTTTAGAGTTGGCAGAGAAAGTTATTAAATATTATAGTTTTAAAAATGATGTTGTGCTTGACCCATTTGGTGGAATTGGTACATCTGCAAGAGCTGCCTATATGAATGGAAGAAGGTTCGTGCATTTTGATATCTCAACTGAATATTTAGAATTTGTAAAAAAAGATATAGAAAATTGGTATGTAGAAGATTTGGAAAGTATTAATTGGATAAATTCTATGGCACCTGTTCGCAAACAATTAGTTATGGAGCTTTAATTGAAGAAAGTAAGTAGCTTCGTTCCAGAAGTTGGCAAAAAACTTGCGCAATATAATGGTGTGGAAATTATTGATAGAATAGGAGAGGAAACAATAAAAGCAGTGGTTTTTTCTATTCTTAATGGTTCAAATGTGCGCTCTTTAACTGAAGGTTTAACAAGAAAAAGATTGGCCTTATCCAATGCTTCACTTTTAGTTACATATTTAAATGCTTCAAAATCCATCGAGAATTTCACAGAAAACCTCCCTTTAATTGTTGCTGAGGAACTTAAGGCTGCACGTTTATCAAAAGAAGAAAAAATATATCTTCAATGGTTGATAGGACTTACAGGGAAAAGTATTCAGAACGTTTTAAGAAGTGATGCTGATGAAGTTAATAACTATCTTAAAGAGTTAGACCTGGCATTAAAAAATTCTGCAAATGAAGCGCTTAATATTTTTGGACCTTTGATCGGAACCTTGAAAATTAAAGAATCTGAAATGCAATTGTCTTGGCCAGCAATAACCAATATTTTTATGGCAATTGGAGCTCAAACTCTGGCTATAAGAGGTGCTGAAAAATCTATGTATGGCAAGTTATTCGAGAAATTAATTCTAGGATCTATGTTAAGTATCTTAGGGTTCCAACAAATCAAAAATAATGATACAACAAAAAAAGAAAAAGTTTTTTGGCTTTCTGAAAGGGGAGAAAAAAGAGAGAGTGATGCAACTCTACTAATTAAGCCAGGAGTGGGCATCCGTTTTGACATTGGATTTATTGGTCCAGGCAACACTGAGATTTCTTTGGATAAGGTGTCTCGATTTGAGCGAGAAATGGAGTTTGGGCGGAAAAATTATTTTATGTCGACAATTATTTTAGTTGATAGGATTGGAGAAAAAAGTCGAATTGTAGAATTGGCAAAAAGAATAGATGGTAACATAATCCAAATGAGTATGTCAAACTGGGTAAAACATGTGGCAGAGGTTTTGAATAAAAGTGTTGACTATAAGCACCCAATTATAAAAATGAATGGGGTGCAGGTATCAAATTATATTAGAAGTGAGATGGATAAAATTAGTTTAAAAAACTTCATATGATCGTCGGATTTTTTCTGACCGTGACCGACCTTAAAATGGCAGGATATCTGAAAGGATTGACAGTCTCTTTTGCAGTTCTGATCCCCGCCGCGATCATCATCGGCTGGAAGGAACCGTTCAGCCTCATCCCCATATTCATCATGACATCAATACTCGGATCACTCCTCGGCACCGCAGTCGAAAAGTTCTGCAGAAAGTGAATTGATCTGTTAACTTGAAACATTTTTTCTCTGATGTTATATTCGGGCAGTTTTTGTTATTTAATTTAAATGAGATGGGGTTTTTATGTTGAGCAATTTTGACATTTCAAAGGCGATGACGGTTAAGCTGGATGCCGTCCTGCCTGAATATCCGAAGTTTAAGGATGGAATTAGAAGAGCGCCCAAAAGAGAACTGACTCTCAACCAGCGTGAGATCGAGCTTGCCCTCAGAAATGCTCTCCGTTATGTGCCTGAGGAACTGCACGAGGCGCTTGCTCCTGAATTTTATGAAGAGCTGATGACGCGCGGCAGGATATACGGTTACAGGTTCCGTCCGAAAGGCAGGATCTACGGCAGACCTATAGATGAATACAAGGGGAACTGCATCGAAGGAAAGGCGTTCCAGGTGATGATAGAGAACAATCTCGATTTCGCCATCGCACTTTACCCGTATGAACTTGTGACTTACGGCGAGACCGGCGCAGTATGCCAGAACTGGATGCAGTACAGACTGATAAAGAAATATCTCGAAGTGATGACTAATGAACAGACACTCGTGCTCCACAGCGGACACCCGCTCGGACTTTTCAAATCCCATAAAAGCGCACCCCGCGTCATCACGACAAACGGGCTCATGATCGGACTTTTTGACGATATCGACAACTTCAACCGTGCCGCGGCGCTCGGAGTGGCCAACTACGGCCAGATGACAGCAGGCGGCTGGATGTACATCGGACCGCAGGGAATAGTCCACGGCACATACAACACGATACTCATCGCAGGAAGAATGAAACTCGGCGTTCCATGGGACGGCGACCTCCGCGGCAAAATGTTCGTTTCAAGCGGACTCGGCGGAATGTCGGGAGCACAGCCCAAAGCGGTCGAAATTGCAAAAGGGGTCGGAATATTCGCTGAAGTCGATCTTTCAAGAATAGAGACAAGACATTCCCAGGGCTGGGTTTCGCTTGTCACAGATTCAGCAAAGGAGGCTTTTGACAAAGCCTATGAATTCATTACAAAAAAAGAACCGATAAGCATTGCATACCATGGAAATATCGTCGATCTTCTTGAATATGCCGACAAAAACAACTGCCATATTGACATGCTGAGCGACCAGACAAGCTGTCACGCAGTCTATGACGGCGGATACTGCCCCGCAGGAATTACTTTTGAAGAAAGGACAAGACTGCTCGGAACAGACAAAGCTAAGTTCTGCAAAATGGTCGATGAGACCTTGAAAAGACACTACAGTGTGATAAAAAGTCTTGTAAATAAAGGAACATACTTCTTTGATTACGGCAACGCCTTCATGAGAGCGGTTTTCGATGCGGGAGTCAAAGAGATATCAAAGAACGGAGTCGACACATTTGAAGGTTTCATCTGGCCGAGCTATGTCGAAGATATACTCGGACCCGAGCTTTTTGACTACGGTTACGGACCTTTCAGATGGGTTTGCCTGAGCGGTAAAGAGGAAGACCTCATAAAGACCGATGCAGCAGCAGCAGAAGTGATAAAGACCTGCCGCGAAGAGCTCAGGTATCAGGATAGAGACAACTATCAGTGGGTCAAAGACGCGATGAAGAACAAACTCGTCGTCGGAACACAGGCGAGAATTCTCTATCAGGATGCATTCGGAAGGACCAGGATCGCAAAGAAATTCAACGAGATGGTGAAAAACGGCGAGATTGGGCCAGTCATGCTCGGCAGAGACCACCACGATACAGGAGGGACCGACAGCCCGTACCGCGAAACATCAAATATAAAAGACGGTTCCAACATAATGGCTGACATGGCGACAAATATATTCGCAGGGAACTGTGCAAGGGGAATGAGCCTTGTCGCGCTTCATAACGGCGGCGGAGTCGGCATCGGAAAGTCGATAAACGGCGGATTCGGAATGGTGCTCGACGGCTCGGCGAGAGTTGACGCAATACTCGACATCGCTTTCCCGTGGGATGTCATGGGCGGAGTCGGCAGAAGAGCATGGGCGAGGAACGAACATTCGATCGAAACCTGCATCGAATATAACGCGATCAATAAAAATAACGACCACATAACACTTCCCTACATCGTAAAAGATGAATTAATTAAGAAGGTTATGGGAAAAATTAATTAATTCAGCATGGCAGGTCTTCTTTCAAAACATTTTCCAGATGGCGCAAAGCGGTATCTGCTTGATATTGTTGTATTTCCCGAAATTATTAGGTGAAATGTGAACTCCGTAAGGGGTTGCCGGTTTTTCATTTAAGAACTGCATCATACTTTTTAAAGTTCCGGTCGTTCCGCTCTTAATTTCAACCGGGATCACCTTGTCCTCTTTCTGAAAGACGAAATCTATTTCCGCCTGAGAATTTTGCTTTTCTCTTACCCAGTAAAAAAGTTTCTGAGGTCTGTGAGGATCGCTGTATGCAAGTATCTCCTGTCCTGCAAAAGCTTCAACGATAGCACCTCTGTTCACTATGCTGTTCCGGATATCCAGTATCCATTCACCGTCACTGAGCCCCAGAATTGCCTGAGAAAGGCCGACATCGATCAATATCGTTTTAAAAATTGAATCATTACACTCCGCCCCGAGCGGAACGCCGTTAGAAGAAGAGTGCCTGATCCTGTGAATTACCTGTGCCATTTCAAGAAGTTCGAGTGCCGGTTTAATTTCACGGCTTTTCAGAGAGTTATCAACCCTTGAATAGATAAATTTGTTGCCGAGCATTCTGGGCACGGCTGAAAAAACCTTGTCAACATGATGTATCTGCTGGTTTTTTGCATATTTAAGAAAATCCTGTCTATAAGTGTCAACAATGTTATAATGAATAGATCTTACCTTTTTAAGATCTCTGTGGTCGAGCCATGTCTGAACAGCTTCCGGCATTCCGCCGACAGCCAGATATTCTCCCAGAAAAGTCATAAGCTGATTAAGAAAAACTTCTTCAACCGGCTTCTGTTCATTGTGTTTGTCAATATAATCGCAAAGTATTTCTCTGCCCGAAGCGATAAGAAACTCTTTAAAGGAAAGGGGATAAAGATACATACTGCTGACTCTTCCGACAGGCATTCCAGTTTTCTCAAGTGCAAACTCAAGAAGAGAGCCGGCAGAGATCACATGAAGTTCAGGCATTAGTTCATAAAAATATCTCAAAGCCGTGACAGCTCTTGGAGCAGCCTGTATTTCATCAAGAAAAAGAAGAGTTCCGCCCGGTATTACAGGCATGTTTTTGACAGCGGAGATCTTTTCAATAATTTTTACAGGTTCCAGATCACCGTCGAAGATTTGAGCCAGAGAGAGGTCTTTTTCAAAGTTAACCTCAACAAAATTGTCAAAATGTTTCCCTAATTCTCTAACAATATAACTTTTCCCGACCTGTCTTGAGCCCCGTAATATCAACGATTTACGGCTAGAGCTTTCTTTCCACTTCAAAAGTTCACCAAGAATGAACCGTTCCATTTTCCGCCTCTTGTAAACATCATTACAAAAGTAATTATATCTTTGTTTGCACAAAACACAATACCTATTTTGAACATATTTGCACAAAATATGTGGGGTGTTGTGAACAAAATTGCACAGAATGATGGGGTCGTGTGCAGTAAAATGACGGCTGTCAATTTAATTATATTTAAATTTGATTTTTATATGCAAGTACTTTAAACTCCTGAAGATTGCATGTCAAAAGGAGTGAAATATGGCTGAAAGAAAAAGAGAAAGGATACTTCGTGACTCTGTTTATGAGATCGCATCGACACTTGCTTCTTCAATACACGAGGACGAAGTGTTCAATGTCATCATGGGGCTTGTCGGTGAGATATTCCGTCCCGATAACTGGTCGCTTTTCACCTATGATGCAAAAGAGGACAAGCTTATGTTCAAGCTCGTGGTCGGAAAAGAGGCCGACTATCTAATAGGAAAATCGTTCCCCGCTGACAAAGGCATTGCAGGATACTGCCTGCACAACCGCCAGACAATGGTGATCCCCGATGCGTCAAAGGATAAGAGAATGCTCAGAGTGGTCAACGAAAAGACAGGTTTTGTGACAAGGTCCATAATCGCAGTCCCGATGTATTCAAAAGAACAGCCGATGGGCGTGATAGAGCTCGTCAATGCGAACGAAGACTGTTTCAACGATGATAAAATACGCCTCCTTGAAATACTTGCCGATTTTGCATCCATTGCCGCACAGAATGCGCAATATATCAGAACCATTGAAGAAAAAGCGACAATTGACGACTGTACCGACCTTCACAATGCGAGATATATGTACACCATCATAGAAAAGGAGGTATCGAGGGTAAAAAGGACAGGAGTTCCGTTCAGCATCGTCTTTTTCGATCTCGATTTTTTCAAAAATGTCAACGACAAATACGGACACCTTGTGGGTTCACAGCTTCTCAGAGAGGTTGCTGACATTGTAAGAAAGAACATCAGACCCACCGACTGGGGTGTGAGATATGGCGGCGATGAATTCGTACTTATTCTTCAGGGAGCAGGGTTCAAAGAGGCGCTGCTCGTTACAGAAAGGATAAAAAAGAGCTTGAATTCAAAGGTTTTTTTCGTAAAAGAAGGATACAAGATAAAGATCACTGCAAGCTTCGGTATAGCGGTATTTCCTGATGATGCAGGTACTGTGGAAGGGATAATACGCGCTGCCGACAATGCGATGTACAAGTCAAAAGAGACCGGAAGGAACAAAATAAGTCACACTCACTGATTTTTCAGGTAATAAATTATTAATTGAACGGGAACTAAATTTCTGGTATAATGCTTCGTTCTTATCGAGGGAGTTAGAGATGACATATAGATTATTGACCGCAGTCCTTTTCATTATTTCACTTTCGGTGTCCTGCGTTCAGGAGACAGCCGATAAAAGTACGATAACCGACTGGCGTAACGACGGACAGAACTATTACAAGGAATATCCGGACGAGGATGAGCTTACAGACGGAGAGGAAACAGGCGAACTTTGGGATGTCAGGTTCTCTTTCCTCGGCGTGATAAACGACAGCGAAACACCGGCAGAGAGCATGCAGATGGGATCAGGCGCTCTCACATTTCTCAACCTTGAAAACAACAATGTCACTATCAATTCATCCCTCTGGGCGATAAAGAAAACGATCAAGATAAGTTCAGGTCACGAAGTTCCGATAATCCAGATATTCTTTGCTGACGACCCTGCGAATGTCTCTCCGGAAGGGACTGTGACCTATTATGTGCTTCAGCTCGAAGGTTCATCAATTGCGAAATCGGAGACATATTATCTCAATAACGATAAGATCTTCAAAGCCGATGTCACCCTTGAGGAAGGAAAGATCAAAAAGATATGCTATGTGCAGGAGCCTTATTCCAACAAGGGAAGCGTGACGATCTTTACACACAACATCAGAGTGGGTGAAGAGCTCCGCATCGAAGGAAAAGCTGATATGTTCGATATGGAGATCGTTGAATGCAGAACGATCGATTAAAAAGACTCGATAGAAAATTCTTCGAACTTCTTCCGAAGACAGACCTTCATGTCCATCTCGACGGTTCGCTGAGACTTGAGACAATTCTTGATCTTGCAAAAAAGGACCATGTGGACCTCGGTGTTGATAATGTCGAAGACCTGAAAAAGCTGATAGGTCCCGGGAAGACCCACAAGTCCCTTAACGATTATCTGAAAGGGTTTGATATCACTTTGAAGGTCCTTCAGACAAGAGGATCTCTTTACAGGGCGGCTTATGAGCTTGCCGAAGACTGTGCTAAAGAGAATATCGAGTATTTTGAAGTCAGATACTCACCCGTACTTCACACTCAGAAAGGGCTTTCGCTTCCTGCCATTCTCGAATCCGTCATCGAAGGGCTGAAGGCCGGACAGAAAGATTTCGGCATCAGAAGCGGTGTGATAGTATGCGGGATAAGGAACATCTCTCCTGAAGTCAGTCTGCGGATGGCTGAACTTGCCGTAGTGTTCAAGAACAGGGGTGTGGTGGGGTTCGATCTTGCCGGAGCGGAATACAATTATCCCGCAAAAGACCATCTCGAAGCTTTTTCTCTCATTCTTTCAAATAATGTCAATGTGACGATACATGCCGGAGAGGCTTACGGGCCTGAAAGCATACATCAGGCTCTTCACTACTGCGGAGCGCACAGAATAGGCCATGGTGTAAGACTCCGCGAGGATGGCGATCTGCTTAATTATGTGAACGATCACAGGATACCGCTGGAGCTCTGTCCTTCAAGCAATGTTCAGACCGGTGCAGTAAAGAACATCGGTGACCATCCGCTGAAATTCTACCTCGATCTGGGGGTCAGAGTTACCGTGAATACCGATAACAGGCTTATTACCAACACGACCATGACCGATGAATATTTTCTGGTATATGACAGTTTCAATCTGTCCTGCCAGAACATTCTCGACCTTGTCATCAACGGCATCAAAAGCTCCTTCATGCCGTATGAATATAAGAAATGGTATTTGAGAGATACCAAAAAAAAGGTCATGGATCTCATAAAAGAGCAAACTGGTGAGTGTCTTAAGACCGTTTAAAAAGGCCGGACCGGCCGATAGCGAAAAACAACTCATACAGAAAGCTGTTTCAGGGGATGTAAACGCATTCGAACAGCTTGTGCTCAGAGACGAAAAAAAGATATTCTCATTTGCATTGTCGATCAGCGGAGGCAACAGGGCCGTTGCCGAGGATGTTTATCAGGATGCCCTTGTGAAGGCTTTTTTGAACATTGATAAGTTCTCAAACAGATCATCATTCTCGACATGGCTTTGGAAAATAATAAGAAATGCCTATTTTGACCACCTTAAATCTTTAAGAAAATGGGGGGATGTCAGCATTGAAGACCTTGAAGGTTTTGAGCCGTCACAGGAAGACAGGAGCGAGCTTGAAATGATAAAGGATGACAGGGCGGCGGTACTGAGAAAGCTAATATCAGCGCTTCCTGTATCATATTCAGAGGTGATAACGCTTGTAGATCTGCAGGAGATGGGTACGGATGAAGTTGCTGAACTTCTTGACATAGATAAGAACCTTCTGAAGGTGAGACTTCACAGAGCGAGAGCCAGACTTCATGAAATGATAGAAAAAAACATGGAGTTTTTTAAATGAGTGTAACTTTTCAGGTTGCTGTAATGTCTTACTTTTCGGGGAAACGGGAGTTGTGATGAGTAATATAAAGCCTGAAAATATCTATGCAGAACTTCTTCAGTCTGCAAAAGCGCAGGATAATGGCGTTACTCCTGAACTCAGGCTGAGACTGAGCGCAAAACTTGCAAAGGCCGCAGTTCAAAAGAGAAGTTCAACCCGTAACCTGAGAACAGTGTTCGCTATTGCCGCATCTGTGCTCGTCGTAATTTCATCAATGATAATAATGGGTTATGATCCAAGCGATAATTCTGTGCAGAGAACTCTTGTTCATGAATCGACTGTCGGAAGCGGAAAACCTGTCACGATAAAGCTCAAGTACAATTCAAAGAGCGACCTTGAAAATGTTGATTTTTCGATAGACCTTGATGAAGGTGTGGCATTTTTCTCGCAAGACCCTTCTATATCAGCTCTCAGGTCCCATTCATGGAAAGGAACACTTAAAAAAGGTGAGAACGAGATACCGTTTGTCGTTAAAACATCCCGCAAAGGGGTGATGAAGATAAGGACGAAAGCTCAGTACAGTGATTTTTCGTTCATGCATGAGATCGTTCTTGATGCGAAGGAATCCTCGATCGATGTTTCAATGTTCATGATCGGGACGGCAGATATCAGATGACATCATTTATTTTCAGGAAAACTGCGATCCTGCTTGTTTTGACATTTTCGGTCATCGGTCTTTTTTCCGAATCAGATTCAGATCCTTTTTCAGGGTCTGTCAAGGTTGAAGAAGGTGAAAATGTGATAGGATGGGAATCGGCGATATTCGGAAGGAAGGAGATAAAAGAGGAAAAAGAAGCTCCTGATGAAGATAAAGAGGTTGAACAGGCTGAAAATAATGATAAAAAAGAGAGACTTGCTCAAAATCCGGCCAGTGAAGATATGAAAGAAAGTGAACCTGAGCATGCACCTGATGCCACGGAGACTGCTGAAACGGAAGGGCCGGAAAGTGAAAAGACATATTCCTCAAAAGACCCGGAGTGGGGAAGGTACTACGGCAAGACCCCTGAACTTGATATTAATGACAAATACGAAAAAATAGAGACAAAGGAACCTGCCGCGCCTGTAGCATCAGTTCCTGCTGAAAAGGAGCCTTTCATGTTCCCCATAGATCTTCTTCTGTGGAGTCATGGCGGTGACGGTTACAATCCGATGATAAACACCGGTGTCAAAGTGAGTTTCATGAACATATATTCAATAGTTTCAATAGGCACTGACTTCAGCGCAGACCTTTACAGACCTTTATCTCTGGGTCTGACGGCCGGCGGGTTCTACAGGCTTAGCGATTTTTCCATTTCCGCAGACCTCGGATATGAAGTGATATGGGATTTCAGCAATAACAGCGAGATCAACGATTATGCTCTGGGATTGCGTGCCGGTCTTTCATACAATATATGGAGCTGGTTCGCCATATCAGCCGGAGCCGGTGTTAATTACAGTGTCTTCAAAAACTCCAATTTTGAAGATGGCAGATTTATCCCAATGATTTTCGGCGGTTTTGAATTCAATCTCATAAAATAGAAAAATACTGTAACCTTGAAAGAAAATCATCGGTCAAAGTTTTGAGAAATCTGAGATATGGTTCAATACTTATATTTCAGGTGCCTCATATCTGGATGGGTTGATCACACACCGGTCGTTCGCGGCCGGTTTTATTTTTTTAAGGAATGTGTGTTTTTATGAAATTCAGTATGTCGGCGGACCGTTTGAGGTATGTCAGTCCTGAAACATCGTCATATGCACGATTCTCAAGTTTTTCACACTCAGAAGGGTCGTTTATGAGTTCTTTAAGTCCGGCCGCCGCTTTTTCAAAGTTGTCCGGCTCGACAAGTCTTGCATTCACACCGTTTTTAAGAACACTTGCAAGATCAGGCGAATCAGGACCGAAAATCACCCGCCTTGTCGCCATGTAAAGGAATGTTTTTATCGGAAGAACGGTATTTCCAACCTTTTTAAGCGGTCCGAGAGTGGGGGGTATGACAAGAATGTCTGAAGCGTACAGATATTCAACCACTTTATCGAATTTCAGCCAGGGGACCATTTTTACATTTTCCATCACTTCCGCTCTTTCTTCAATGGCAGTCCTTTCTTTTGATCCGGCTATCACAAAAAAAGCCTCTTTTTCAACTTCAGCCAGATCAAGGATCATGCCTATCCCTTTTTTCGGTGATACATGTCCTGCATAAGTAACTATCCGTCTGTTCTGAGGCAGTCCGAGCTTTGTCCGTGCCTCGATCTTTGAAAGTACAGGCTGGATCCTCTTCGGGTCGTAACCGTTCTGTTTGGGCAGAACTTTTTCCTTTGAAACGCCTGCTCTTATAAAACTTTCAGCGGCAAATTCAGAGTGTATGACCGCGCCGAGAAATCTTTTTGAACTGTTGAATCTCCTGAAGAGCCATCCCATGAAAAATATCTGGTCGGGCCAGTTCCTGTAAGTTTCATATACGACAGGTTTTTTTGTGAAAAGCAGAGCTGTGATGACGGTCGGCAGGTTCCTTGTATATATGCAATCGCAATTCTTTACAGTTTTTGAAAAGACTGAGACCACGGCATGGGCCGGTTTTTCAAGAAACCGGAAAGAAGGAAAAAGACTCTTTGCATGTTCAAGTGAAAAAGAAGGCTCTATCTGATAAAAATCAGCCAGTTCATTTACATCGGTGTCTTTTCCATTTAATCTTGCAGGAAGGACGAGCGTAATGTCAGTCCCGTTAAGACCTATTGTATGTACGGTCTGCATTATCTGTTCGCAATCCGTTTCCGTGTTCGGAAAGATCTGGTCGTTTATGTAGGCTATTTTCATTGTCACCTCATTTCCTGAGGAATATTATTAATTGCAGTGAATATGTCAATCAGGCAGTTTGCAATTTGGATAATTTTGTCATAAAATGATCTGCTATCAATTTTTTTTAGGAGAATCAGATGAGAAAACTTTTCGTACTCGTTCCGTTTTTATTCATGATGCTGACCATTTCAGCTCAGGATGTCCAGGCGGCAGCTCCGGCGGAACCGGCGAAGGATAAGAATCATTCCCTGTACTTCAAACCTAAACTTTCTGTAAGCTTTACTGACAACAGGCATGTTCCCGGTGTCACCGACGGTATTTATTTTACCACTGATCTGGATGTGACTCTGAATTACAAATATAAAATAAAGATCCACGAGTTTCTGCTTGATTTTATACTTAAAGAAGGTATCAGCTATACGCCTGTTTTTGACGGTTTTGTGGTGTCTTCCGATCTTGCCAAGCTGGACCTCCAGTATAATCTGATGTTCCACAAGAAAGCCGGCTGGTATGTTAAAGCCGGGCTTGAAACCCATTTTTTCAATGGATATGATTATCAGAACGAAAAGAAAGAATACATTGTTGACGGTGAAAGAAAGTCTGCGGCAAAAAAATATCAGACGACATCGTCAGGACTGCCTCTTTTCCTTTATGAGGGTACCGGTCTTCTTTACAGGCCTGTTGACACTGAAACTTCAAAGCTTGAGTTCAATGCCGGTCTTGCGGCAAGGCAGGTGTGGGTCGGTGATTCTTTGAAGGTGGATGACAATGCTGATACTCCTGAAAGGGAACTTACTTCGCTTACTGACATCTATGAGGCGGGCGGTGAAGCTGGAGCGCTCTACAAAGGGACGATAGAGGATAAAAAGCTTGCATACGACATAATGGCTAAAGTTATCATGCCTTTTTACAGCAAAGAAAGAGAAAATCTCGGTCTTTCATGGGCGGATGTTCTTCAGTTCAACGGGCATGTTAAAATAGATTTCCTGATAAGCAAATACGCGTCTTTCAACTATGTTTTCACAGTGAAAAGAGATTTCGCCATAGTGAAGGAGTGGCAGATCACAAACGGTCTCTATCTGACACTTTTCTACGAACTTGATAAGAAATATTAAGATTGTCCACTAGGCAGGTAAGATGAAAAAAGCGGTTTCATCCGGAAGGGAAATCCTGATCTTCGGCAATTATCCTGAAAGAGGGACGGAGTTCAGGACATACATGATGTTCCTGCTTGCAGGTATATTTATGAGCCTGACAGGACTCCTGAGCGACCTGGTTCTCGGTAATTATTCAAAGTTCTCTTTGATGGTTAAGATTTCTATAACTTTCATTCTTATATTCAATTTTCTGTGGTCAAGGTTCGCAGGAAGCTGGAAATGGACGAATGTGATCACAGTTCTTATCATTCCTTTTTTTCTTCTTCCCGGAGGATGGCTCACTAACGGAGGAATGATAGGCGGGTTTCAGTATTATCCTGTCATAATGGCCATGATAATCACGGCAATGAGCAGCGGATGGTTCAGGATAGCAGCTCTTTTTCTTCATTTTACGGTATTTCTGATACTTATAATCAACCCGGAATTCTGTAACGGACTTGAAGGCTGGTCAAGCCCCGATTCTCTTGCAAGTGATGTCGCCATGAAAAGAAGGATGATACATCTTTTCATAAACATGGTGATGACCGGCGTTCTTTTTTCCATGTATGTTGAAAGGATTAGAAAACAGAACAGGCTCATTCAGGAAAATTCAGAGAAAATAGCAGTTCTTACCAATACTGACGGGCTTTCCCAGACAAGCAGCCACAGGCACATTATGGAAGAGCTTGACAATGAAGTGGCAAGGTCTGCAAGATACGGGTCCGACCTGTCGATACTTCTTATCGATGTCGGGTTCCCTGATGATAAAAGCGTGAAAAGGCCCTTTGAATGCAGAGATATAATTCTTAAAGAGGTGGGAAAGACTTTGAAGAACAACCTGCGGAACACTGACAAGACGGGAAGGTACGGTGCGAGCGAGTTTGTTGTAATACTTCCTGAACAGTCTATTGCGAAGGCCGTAATCGTTGCAGAGAAACTTCAGGCAGTCGTTTCGGTACTGGAGAACGCCCATTGTGAATGGAAAGGTGTCAGCACAAGTATCGGTGTTGCACAGTGGAAGGTGGATGAGCCTCCGGCATTTCTTGTTTCGCGGGCAGACTCAGCGATGATAAAAGCAAGGGAATCAGGACGGAATTGTGTAATAAGTTCGATGGATTAGGTTTTATTCTACATCCGCGGCACAGCGGAAACCTCTGGAATAAAGAAAATTAGTAATATCTTCGGGTGCTCTGTAGCTTATTCTGAACTGGGTCACATCATCCTGCATGAACCCTCCCCCTTTAATAACAGCTTCATCAACTGGAATTCCGACTGAAGATCCATCAGGTTTTGCAAGATCGTGATTTCCGACCCATTTGTCTGCTACCCATTCATAAACATTTCCGAGCATGTCGACTGCGCCGTACGGGCTGTCACTATCCGGGTAGCTTCCGCCAACTGCTGTTGAATCTGAGCCGCAGCCCCAGTTGATATCACTTGTAGCCATGTTGATGTAGTCGCAACTTGGAGTTCCTTCGTTCCCCCATGTATAGGTAAAGCTTTTTTCTTCGCAGTCTTCATCTCCATGGATCTCGCATCCGCCCCGTGCCGCTCTTTCCCATTCACCTTCTGACGGGAGTCTTTTTCCTGCCCATAAACAATATGAATGTGCTCCGTTCCAGTTAACACAGTTCATCGGGTGGGTTTCTTTACCTGTAGAGCCGAAATTGCAGTAAGGATTTCCGTTCTTTGTGTCGTATGTGTCCTCTTCAGCTCCGCATCCTCCTGCATCGACGCATTTCTGGAAATCGGCTACGGTCACTTCATATGTATCAATGTAGTATGCCTTCATTGAGACTTCATGGTATGGAAGTTCGCTGAGAGGGCAGTCTGTCTGGATGTTCTCATTACAGCCCACCCATGCTTTTCCCTGAGGTATAAGGATCATATCCTTTGTGATATCGACTTCAGCGTCGGCATCGCTGTCGGTATCTGTGATCTCTTCATCCTGAGCAGTATCATTTATCTCGATGTCATTTGAGTCAGGTCTTGTCTGATAGTCCTGCACTTCATCATCAGGCTCTTCATTCGATTTGTCATTTGTGTTATCACCGTAAATGTTTTCCTCCTCTTCTCCACCGCAGGAAACAAAAAAGAAACAAAGTGACACAAATACCGCAAACATTAGAAATAATTTCATCATTGCCTCCAAATATACAGAAATTGGTGAATTATAGCAGTATGTTCCGATATTTCAAGTTGAACACCGTTTGAAGATCCAACAATCTTAAAATGAAACAAACTGATAAAAAATAAAATTTGACATGTTTCAGAATTGTTGTTAGGTTGATTTTGTCACAGGAATAAATATTTGAGAATGTATTAATGATATATCAAACACTTCGACTGTTTGGCATGAATGTTGCTTCATTCATTCATTCATTCATTCACATCCTTTTCATTTACAAGAATTTTGTACGGACACCCTCCCTGACATGAAACCGGATAAACTTGTTTTTTTGAAATTTAAGGGTTTTAATTTAATTAATTTTTGGAGTTAAATATGAAAAAAGTAATAATTTTATTGGTAGCAGCTTTCTTTTTCACAGGGCTTTTTGGACAGGAGAAAATAGTTATTGATGAAAAAGCGGCTCTGGAATTGGAAAAACTTAAAACTGCTCTTAAGTCAGCTGGTCTGGAAAACGAATTGGGCGCTTTTATTCCTGAATCAGAAGAAAATGTAATTGAGGATGCTTTGAGTGTTGATGAGTTCATTGAAAGTCTTGAATCAAATAGCACAAGATCAACAACATACATTAGTTCGTACAGGTTGATCCCTATTTATCAGTATTATTTAATAAATGGTCAATTCGTTCTTTTATGGAACGGAGATGTTTCTTCTTCTCCCACAATTACGGGTGATGATTGGGATGGAGTGATACACACGAGAGAGACTTCTGGCGGAACAGTAGTTGAATCACATACAGTTAATAACCCAAATTATGCATATTTATGGCATGATGTTCCAACTAGTACACCTAAACTTTGTGCTCAACTTTTTATTAATACAAGTGTTTATATTCCTGGATTCGGATGGGCTATTCTTCCGGCTCCTTTTGGAAATAAATCATGCGGTACTGTGACTTTTAACTATTAGTTTTTTAAGGGCAGGGTAAAACTCTGCCCTGTTTTTCTATGGAGGCTCCTTTGAAAATATTGTTTATTTTATTTGTCATTCTTTTTGTTTCCTGCAATGACCATAAAGAGATCAGAGATGATGAGGATCTGCTTTCTGACGATGACATTAGTGATGAAGAAACCTTAGATGACGACAGTGAGCAGATTCCTGTATGCATTGAAGAATGGAATGAAATGGAAATTATTGAGGATATAAGCGGACTGTTTAATTTTGAGATAATCAAGAAAACAGACAAATGGGGCTGGGAAAAAGATGGAGAGTTTGAAAAGATGGATTCTCCGGCTGATTGTTATCCGCAACATGTAATGAAAGATGGAACGATCATTTCATCGTGTTCAGGTGCAAATACAAGTGATGGAATAGAATACCTAAATATTCTTAAAAAAGACGGCACTTTGGAAAGATTTTTTATTAAGCCTGAAAAGGTTATGAAATTTGAATTTATTGAAGGATACTATATTCCTTTTTTGAGCAATATTTATTATGATGATTCGACAAATGAAATAGTCACATTTTTTTCCATGAAGTCTGAAGAATCCGGAAATCCTGTGAAAGGTTTTGTACAGAAAATGTCATCTGATGGAAAATTCAGCTATTTTTCATGGAAAATGAAAAACAATACTGCCTGTTCGGCTACATTCAGGCATGGTAGCGCGACGGTTTTTCTCTGTCAGAAATGGGAGGATGACAGCAGTATCAGAAACCCCGGAATGATAGTATTTGTCGATGGCAGAATATATGAGAAGACATTCGATTCAGATCTTTCATTAATACCTACTACAGGAGGATTTAACGGGTCTGAATTTTTTTCTTATTATTCTTACCAGGATTCAGGATTTACATATTCTTTTGATATAAAAGATTTCTGTGTCAAAGAAATGGATAGGGATGAACATTTCTTAACGGACTATTTCAGGATAAAAAGTAATTTTAACCCGATGTATTTTGCCAGATACAACTCAGACTCGGTTCTAGGTGGATATACTGAGAATTTATTTCAGGATGAAGCCGGACTATGGGGTTCGATCGGCTTGTCAGTTTATGTGAACAAAGGTGCCTCGGAAAAGATATATTCAATAATTAAAAAGGAAAAACCTGAAGATCATCCATATGCGGCGGTTAGCGGAATCTTATCGTACAAGGAGCCGGGGATGGTATTTTTTACCGGCGGATCAGACTTTGATGTAGAGGATCTCGACAGGTTTGAATATTCACAGGAAGAAGCTGAAAATGACCCATATCCCTTTCAGCCTTTTCTGATGGCAATAGACTTGAATTCTGATAAAGTTTATGTCAGGCAGATGCTATCAGAAAGCAGAAATAATTTTCCTGGTGCAGTTGTTGCAATTGGTGAAGATCTGTATTACCAGAAAATGGAGATCGGTGAAAACAATAATGTGACCAGCAGTTTATTGAAGATTCCGATCTCATGGATAATCAATGAAGATGCATTGGCGAAAGAAAAGTATCTTACAGTGGAAGAAAAAAAGACGCTGAAAGATATTGGAAAAGTTCTCACAGTTTCATGCGGAAGAAGTCACACCTGTGTTTTAAATGAAAATGATCAGCCGATTTGCTGGGGTGATAACTCAAATGGACAGCTCGGTGACACTGTCGGAATAATAAGCAAAGATGATCCGTTAAAAATAACCAGTCCTTATCCGGATCTGATTGAAATGGATGGAAATCTCAGCGGAAAAAAAGTGACAGGGGTCGATACTTTTTCAAAACACACTTGTGCAGTAACAGATGCCGGAGTTTTATACTGCTGGGGTGATGACAGTTTTGAAACGATTGGAGCACCGACACCGGGAAATAATTTTACATATTATCCTCTGCCGGTAAAAACAGACGGGGTTTTGAAAGATAAAAAAATTGCTGATGTAGCTCCGGGTGCGAGCCACACCTGTGCAGTTGATGAGAATGGAAAAGGATACTGCTGGGGACAGAATCTGCTTGGCAGTGCCGGTTGCGGATTAGAAGATCAGATAATCCATGAGCCAGTCGAAGTTGATATGACAGGAGCTTTGAAGGATAAGAAAATATTGGAAATTTCAAGCGGTTCAGGTCATACATGCACTGTTGCCGATGACGGCGGGATATACTGCTGGGGTTCAAATGATACCGGTCAGCTTGGAGACGGGAATGGCGGACACGGCGGAGGGATCGGTGAGCTAGGCGACCTTAGCCGGGTTCCGGTGAAATCTGAAACCGGTGAGCTGAAATTTAAAACTGTCTCATCCGGAGCAAGTCACACCTGCGCTCTTTCTGAAGATGGTGAGATTTACTGTTTCGGTAATAATTCCAAAGGTCAGCTTGGAGACAGCACAACTGAAATGAGGCTGATTCCTGTAAAAGTTGATTCTGACAAAGTTTTCAAATCTGTTTCGGCAGGTTTTGAGCATAGCTGTGCTGTTGATGAAGCCGGAGATGCCTACTGCTGGGGAAGCAATATAACCGGTCAGCTCGGGAACGGAACAAAGGAGGACAGTTTTACCCCGGTTAAAGTTGCATTTGACGAAGTAATTAAAATAAAATCAGTAAGTTGCGGTCACAGACACACCTGTGCTCTTGATGATGGCGGGAAAGTTTACTGCTGGGGCTGGAATAATAGCGGACAGCTCGGTAACGGAACTTACGACGATTCAAATCTTCCGGTCGAAATAAGGGTAAAAGAGTAAAAATTTATCACAGCATCAATAAAATTCAAAGCTCACCGGCGGTTGCTTTTAATGCGGTTTCCTGTAAAATTATTGAGATAGTGAACTTCCGGGGGTTAAAATGAGATATTTTCTTTTTCTGGCTGTTATTTCTGCGATGTTTTTCGTTTCATGCAAAGGTAACGGGAATGACAATGATTCCGATATCATTCATGACCTTGATGAAAAGAGGGATGAAGCAGACGAAGCGGCCGGTGACAATGATCTTTCAGACGGTGACGGGACAGATGATCCTGCGGATGCTGATGATGCCGACAGTTCTGATGATGATGTAATCGATGAAGACATTCCTGATGAAGATACGGTCGTTGCAAACAGGCTTTATGTGAAACACGATGCACAAGGTGACGGGACAGGCACTTCATGGAAAAATGCGTTCACAAAGCTTCAGGATGCTATCGATGCGGCCGGTCAGAATTTTGAAATATGGATTGCGGCGGGTACTTACAAACCTGACAGGATAGTGAATTCAATGACTCCAATTCCCGATCCGGAAGACGAAGATTATGCAAGGTACAACCATTTCGCCCTTAAAAGCGATGTGACTCTGCTGGGAGGTTTTGCCGGAAATGAAACGGCTTCGGCAGACAGGGACTGGAGTGCGAATCAGACGGTTCTCAGCGGTGATCTTGACGGAACGGGAGATCTGAGCAACGGAGACGCATATCATGTCATTCTGAATGTGAGCATAGGCAATTCAGCAGTTATCGACGGTTTTGTCATCACGGGCGGAAATGCCAACAGCTCATATCAGTCCCAGACAGATGTTCACATGTGGCACGGCGGAGGTATGAACAACAGGGATTTTGCCCATCCGACAATAAAAAACTGCACTTTCAAAGATAATTTTGCCTCCATAAACGGTGGCGGAATGGCAAATTTGAACAGCAATCCGATGATCTATGATTCGGTTTTTGACAGTAATACTGCTTCCAGAGGCGGCGGAATAGCGAATTCAGCTTCAAGCCCGAGAGTTTCAAAAACTGTTTTTACGGAAAATAGTTCGGCGGACGGCTACGGCGGAGCGGTCATAAATGCAGATAAAAGCAGAGGAACTTATTCGGAATGCACTTTTGAATACAATCTTTCTCAGGATGGCGGCGCTATCGCGAACAATGTGAACTCGAACATAACTGTGGATAAATGTATTTTCAGGGAGAATTCCGCTTTGAAGAACGGCGGTGCCATGACGAACGCCCAGAGCAGTCCCATTATCAGAAACTCTCTTTTTGAAAACAATGATGCGAAAGCGGCGGGCGGAGCGATAGAGAACCATGATGACAGCAGTCCGAAAATAGTTTATTCAACTTTCAGGTACAACAAAGCATCGGGTGATCTTTCCGACGGCGGCGCGATATTAACAAATTCGGGGGTTCCGCTCGTAATAAGTTCTGTCTTTTACGGAAATTCGGGATACAACGGCGGTGCGGTGGCGAACAGGGATACCAAGATAATGATCATAAGCAGTACGATCTATGCCAACACAGCTTCGGGCCAGTATGGTTACGGCGGCGGTGTTTACAGTGAATCGAATGCGGAACCGGTTATAATAAATTCAGTGATATGGGGTAATTTTACGAATTTCGAAGGGCCTGAGATCTATAATCAGTTCGGCACTCCCCAGATAAGTTACAGCAATATCGAAGGTGCTTTCCCCGGCGGGGTGTGGGATGATACTTTCGGAGTTGATAAAGGTGAAAATATAAGTGTCGAGCCCAATTTCAAAGGACCTGATGTGGGGGATTTCTCACTTGAACCTGCATCACCCTGCATAGACAAAGGCAGCAACGAACCCTTTGAAACAGGCGGAGCCGCCGCAAGCTTCCTCCAGGACTACAATGGAAACCTCAGAATAATCAATGAAATAACCGACATCGGCGCCGTCGAATTCGTGCAGTGACCCTAAATTGACTTTTCACTCATTTTGAAGCATATTCTTAACGGCGTTAAAAATGTGTCCGGAGAAAAAGAATGAATAGATTGGTAAGCCTGTTTTCAGCGGCGCTCCTGCTGGTGCTTTTTTCAACCTGCTATCAGCCGCTCCTTGCAAAGAAGAACATGCGGATCGCGGTTCTTGAACTGACACCTCTTCAGGTCGCTCCAGACCTTGCGACAGGTGTGACAGACCTCATCGTTACTGAACTTGTGAACTGCGGCGAATTCGAAGTGCTTGAAAGAATGCAGGTCATCAAGATCCTTAACGAGCAGGGTTTCCAGCAGACCGGCGTGACCGACACCACCAAAGCTATCGAAGCCGGTAAACTTCTGAACACCGACACTGTAATGATCGGAACTCTCCAGCAGTTCAATAAAAGCATTGTAATAAATGTGAAAATAGTCGATGTAGCCACAGGAAAGATACTTCTTGCAGACAAACAGGTCGCTGAAAGGGATGACAAACTGATAGAGGCCTCGTCAACACTTGTTTCTTCACTTGTTTCAAGAATGACAGGATACAAACCCGTTCAGCAGGCGAACAGCGCTCCCAGAAATGTCCAGCCCGCAAAAAAGGAGAAGTTCGATCCCGATAATCTCCCCACAAGAGTGTTCTATGCAAAAAAAGCCCAGAACAGCGGAAATACAGGATATCAGGGCGGGAACCCACAGCCGGCACCCGGAGAGGAAAAGAAGAACGACCCGTATTCCAGAACAAAGGAAGATTCAGAAAAAAGTCACAAAGAGCTTGACAGAGAGACAGACTGATCCGATTTTTCTAAATTAAAGGAGCTTGCATAATGAGCAATCCGAAGATCCTCATACCGAACTTTTTCACCGGCATAAACATGCTCGTAGGCATGCTGTCCATATTTTATTCTATCAAAGGCGACTATGTGAACGCAGGCTGGCTGATACTTCTTTCTACCGTAATGGACAAACTTGACGGGACAGCGGCGAGATTCTTCAAGGCTTCAAGCAGTTTCGGTGTGGAATTCGATTCATATTCCGATTTTGTTTCTTTCGGAATAGCTCCAGCCATACTTGTTTTCACATATTACCTTAATGCGGCTGCGGATGTTAAGAACGATTTCTACATTCTTGTAGCATGTGCATTCTATATCATTTTCAGTGCGGTGAGGCTTGCAAAGTACAACATAAGCCAGTCTGACGATCACGATCATTTCTACGGACTTACAACAACGATGTCGGGCGGACTGCTCAGCCTTTACATGATATTTGCAATTGATAACGAACTTGAATGGCTCGGATGGCTTCTTGATGTCAACATCGTGGCAGGAATGATCCTTTTTCAGGGAATACTGCTCCTCGTTCCGTTCAAATATCCGAAATTGAAAAAGCCTGCATCCAAATCAGGCCAGATAATGATGCTTCTCGCCTTTTTTCTTTATGTCGGACTTGTGCTTATAAGACAGCTCCCGTGGTTCATCTATATTGTAGGAGTGTCGGTCGTGATCTACGGAACACTCAAGACCAGACAGACACTTTCTTTCATAGCGGTCAGCGACAATGATCCTGAAGACGGACAGAAATGAAAAAAAGACTGTTTCAGGGTGTTGACAGTTTCGATACCGGTTCAATTAAAGGCCGAAAGACAGCACTTATCGTAAATCACACATCAGTTGATCTGACCGGCCGTTCAACGGTTGAAAGATTTGTTCAGGATAAAGTCAATGTAACAGCCGTATTCAGTCTTGAACACGGATATTTTCCTGTTGCTCAGGACATGGAAAGCGTGGGAAAAGAGAACAGGGTTAAGGGTGTCCCGGTTTTTTCACTGTATGGTGATTCTGTTGAAACATTAAGTCCGGACAGGGCGCTTTTCGATCTTTTTGACACTGTCGTGTATGATGTTCAGGATATCGGCAGCAGATATTATACTTACATTGCAAGTCTCGCCATGTTCATGGATGCTCTTTCCGGAACACAGAAAGAGCTAGTCATTCTCGACAGAATAAACCCGATAGGCGGTTCAGTCGAGGGATCTCTGCTGGATGATTCTAAATACCGCAGTTTTGTCGGATATTTTCCCCTTCTGCACAGGCACGGACTTACAACAGCTGAAGCGGCATTGTATTATTACAAACTGAAGAAGTACGATTTTCCTTTGAAAATAGTGAAAGTGTCCGGCTGGACAAGGGATTCATATTTTGATGAATATGACTATCCGTGGATGCCGACATCACCCAACATGCCTTCCATTGATACGGCAGTTCTTTATCCCGGCGGATGTCTGCTTGAAGGTACGGAAATGTCGGAAGGACGCGGAACTACATTCCCCTTTCTTGCGGCGGGATATCCCGGACTTGATCCATTTGCTGTGAAAAAGGAACTTGACCTTGCCGGTATCGGAGGACTTGCTTTCATTCCGCTTGAATTCAGGCCGATGTTCCAGAAGCATTCGATGAAAAGATGCGGCGGAGTTTACATTTCGCTTACTGACAGATCTCTTGTCAGGCCCCTCAGAGCTTACATTTCGATCATTCAGGTTTTCCGCAAAATGCTCGGTGATACAGGATTCTTCCGTGAGAAGCCATATGAATTCATTAAAGACATACCGGCAATAGACCTTCTTCTCGGAGACAGTGTGCTTATCGGAATGTTCAGGGATTTTGCGGACCCTGACGAGATAGACCATTATCTGAAGAAATGTGAAAAAGATGCTTTTGAAATGTTTGAAGAATACAGAATATATAAATAGATAAGGAGGATGAATAAATGAGAGCGGCGCTTATCGGTATGCCATTTTCAGGAAAAAGTGCAGTGTTCCAGGCACTTACAGGGATAGAGAGCGGAAAGAAAGAGGAGACCGTAGGGACGATAAAAGTCCCTGATGAAAGGATAGACAGACTTTCTGACATCTACAATCCTAAGAAAAAGACATACGGCGAGTTCGTACTCAGCGATTTCACAGTTCCTCATGCCAAGGAGAATGTCATATCTCCCAAAGTAAAGAACATGGTGCAGAAAACAGATCTCATGATATTCGTACTCAGAAATTTCGAATCGCTCATGACATCGAACGCTGTAGATCCGGTATCTGAGTACATGAAAATGAAAGAAGACCTGATAATAACGGATTTTGTCGTTATAGAAAGAAGGCTTGAAAGAGAGCAGAAGGAAAAAAAGAACCCGCCTGAACTCAATATTCTGAAAAAGCTTCATTCAATGCTGGAAAATGGTGAACTTCCCGGTGACAGCAGGATACCAGCCGATGAAGCCGAGTTCATAGCCAACTACAATTTCCTTTCAATGAAAAAGATAATAGTTCTCATAAATCAGCCGGAAGGAAAGATGGATGTTCCGGAAAAACTCAGGGACCTGTTACTGAAAGACGGTATCGAATATTTCTGTGTAAGTGCTCCGATAGAAATAGAGCTTGCAGAGCTCAGTCCTGAGGAACAGATAGAATTCCTGAAAGATTACGGTCTTACCGAAAGCGCAAAGATAAGGTTCATAAAAAGTGCATACCATTCACTGGGTCTAATATCTTTTCTCACCGCAGGAGCCGATGAAGTTCGTGCATGGCCTATAAAGAACGGAACGACAGCTGTCCTTGCGGCAGGAAAGATACACAGTGATATCCAGCGCGGTTTCATCAGGGCCGAGACGATACATTATCACGATTTCATAAAGTACGGTTCGGAAGCTGAGTGCAAGAAAGCCGCCGCATATAAACTGGAAGGCAAGGAATATATAGTTAAAGACGGTGATATCATAAATTTCAGGTTTAATGTCTAGATCTTCATTGTAAGCAGAAATTTCAATTTAAGGTATGACCGGTACAACTTAAGTCTGATAAGAACCGGCAATGCCTTTATTTTCCAGAAAAACGGCCCCTTTTTGATGAAAAAAAGATCCATGACCTGTCTGACAGGAAACATATCTCCGGTTATTTCTGCCAGCATTTTCGTTTTGCTTATCTTTCTATTTAAGTTTATTTGAACATATCCGCCGAGCGTTCTTTCGATTTTTGTTTTGAGCTCATCCCAGTTTTTTCTCGCCGGGTGCTTGACGACAGCCTGACTGCAATATATTCCCTTACCGTATTTTATCGCCCGCTCACCCCAGTCTTTGTCTCCACCGCTTTTAAGTCCACTGTTAAATCCGCCTGTTTTTATAAACATTTCTTTCGTGGTAAACATATTTGCAGTAACAGCAAAATGGTGCTTTTTAATATATCTGACCTGATCAAAACCGTAAAAATATTCAAAACATTCAACAGCATCAGGTTTCTTCGGAAGTATCATTTCAACCTTTCCGCCGGAAAAAGCGGCATATCTGTTGGCTTTTAGACTTTCAACACCTGAATTTAACCAGTTAGGGTCAGGTATGGTGTCTGCATCGGTAAAAGCCAGAAAGTCTCCTAGAGCATTCTGGGCACCGTTATTTCTAGCGGCGAAGCTTGAATTTATCGATTCTTTAAGAAGCCGGATATTTATTATTTCAGATTTTACTGCATTTTCTGAAACAGGCGGACTGGAGTTGTTATCAATTACGATCACTTCAAAAATGTCTTTTGGCAAAGTTTGTCTTTCCAGAGCTTTAAGGCATTTTGCAAGACGGGCAGTATCGTCTTTAACTGGAATTATTATAGATATTTGTGGTCTCATGTGATTACAAATGACAGCTCTCGCCGCCTTTTTTCTTAATGTATTCCTGATGATATTCCTCAGCCATGTAGAACTTTCCGGCTGGAACTATCTCGGTAGCGATCGGCAGGTCATATTTTTTCTGAAGTTCTTTTTTTATCTTTTCAGCGATGGTTTTCTGGGATTCGTCGGTATAGAAAATGGCAGTTCTATACTGTGTGCCTGTATCCGGACCCTGTCTGTTGACCTGTGTAGGATCGTGTATCTCAAAAAAGAACCGGACAAGCTTTTCATAAGTGGTCTTTGCAGGATCGAACTCGACCTTTACAGCTTCCGCATGTCCTGTCATATCTGTGCAGACAAGCTGATAAGACGGATTTATAACTGTTCCGCCCGTATATCCGACATCTGTTGAGATAACGCCTTCTTCTTTGCTGAATTTGTACTCAACGCCCCAGAAGCACCCTGCGGCGAAAATGGCAGTTGTGGAACCTTCTTTTTTCATGTTTTTATCCTCTTTTTCAGGTATGAATTGTAATGAAGCCGAATTTATACAGTACCTTTTTCCTTCAGGCTCAGGACCGTCATCAAAGACATGTCCGAGATGGCTTCCGCAGTTGGCGCATCTTATTTCAGTCCTGCTCATTCCGTAAGAATAATCGGGCAGATAGATAACAGCATTATCTGAAACAGGTTTTGTGAAAGAAGGCCAGCCGCAGCCGTGATCGTATTTAGTGTCAGAACGGAACAGCGGAGCCCCGCATGCAAAACAGCGGTAGAGACCTTTATCGAACTCATCTGTATAAATTCCGGTAAAAGCCCTTTCAGTGCCGCCTTCGCGCAGAATTTTATAGTTCAGTTCCGGAAGTTCCTGTTTCCACTGTTCTTCTGTTTTTGTAACCGGATATTTTCCTTTCATTTTTTCAGCCTCTTTCTTTCCGTCACCTTTTTCAGCAGCGAAAAGCATTGTCATTATTACAAAACCTGTGAAAAACAGCAAAAGTTTCAACGAATATTTTTGAGCTCTCATGACTTTCTCCGTTTAGAATGAACATCCACGGAGAAATAATACCACACTTGATCCGATTGTTCAATCGAAAAAAGACTGCCGTGTCTGAAATCAGGGATTCTTATATATTAAATGGTATCTTTTGTTGTTATTCGCCGTAGATGAAAGCGATAGTGTTGATGATAAGTTTTTCTACAGTATCGGCTTTTATTTCTGCGATGATCTCTTCATTTGTTTTCTGTCCGCCCGGTTTCAGGACATAAAGCTGGAAATAGACACCCATGAGGTCTTTGTATGTCCTTATCCTGAGCTGTTCATCCTTGTATTCTGTTGATTCGCCCTTGTCGATAAGGGTTTCCACACCTTTCTGCTGGAATTTCGCCGCCAGCCCTTCAAGGATCGCTGAAGAATCAGCATCTTCAACTTCATTGTAGAGAATGACTTTTTTGATGTTCTCGAATTTGAAGGAAGGATCTTTGACCGTCAGCCCTGAATCCGATCTTGCCGTCTTTATCACGGGATCTTTTTTAGGTTCAGCTGTTCCGCAGCATGTGAAAAACATTGAAATTGCAATTAATGCGACTGTGAAAAAAATTCTCATGACTTACCTCCTTTAATGTAACACTCTTATATTATTCAGATAAATTGATTTTACAAGGTTTGATTGCAAAAAGGGCTGATTGTGGTAATTTCTCAATGGCTTAACTCTTTAAAATGAGGTTGAAATGGAAAGGAACGATGCTCTGGCTCTTCTTGAAAAACATCTGACGAATAAAAACCTGATAAAACACTGCATCGCAACTGAAGCGGCGATGGAGAATTTTGCGGCTGTGCTCGGCCGGGACAGAAAAAGATGGGCCCTTGCCGGACTGCTTCACGATCTTGACTATGATTACACAAAGGATAATTTTGCAAGGCACGGAAAGATGTCAGGGGAAATGCTGAAAAAGGAAGGTTTTGATGATCCTGAGATACTTGATGCGATCGTCATGCATTCGGGTAACATTCCTGCGACATCTGAAATGGGAAAAGCTCTTTATGCCGTCGACCCTTCAACGGGTCTTGTGACTGCCGGTGTTTTCATGTCTCCGGAAAAGAACATTCACAAAATGGGAGTCGATTTTCTGATCAAAAGATTCAAGGAAAAAAGATTCGCGGCAGGAGCGAACAGAGATCAGATAATGACCGCAACAGATAATTTCGGACTGTCGCTCGAGCAGTTCCTTGAGATAGTTCTGAGCGGAATGAGGGAACGGTCTGAGGAGATAGGGCTCGGAAAAAAGGTCTAGTTGAATTTCAGCGTTATATCAGCAGGCACAGGCTCAAGTTTCCTAAGTTTCACCTTAGCCTGATCAAGCATAAGCTTTGACGCTTTCACACCGTCAGTTCCGGCGTATTTGTCACAAAGATAAACGATCTCGGAGATGCCTGACTGGATTATCGCTTTTGCACATTCATTACAGGGGAAAAGTGCCACATATATCGTGCATCCTTTAAGGTTCTGGATGGAATTGAGGATAGCGTTCAGTTCGGCATGGACCACAAAAGGATATTTCGTTTCAAGATAGCTTCCCTCTCTTGCCCAAGGAAGGCTGTTGTCATTGCATCCTGAAGGAAAGCCGTTGTATCCGACTCCGACGATCCTGTGTTCACTGTTGACAATGCATGCTCCGACCTGAGTGTTGGGGTCTTTTGACCTCTGTGCGCTCAGAAGTGCGATACCCATGAAATACTGATCCCATGAGATGTAGTCTGTCCTTTTTTCAGTACAGTTCATTTTTTCTCTCCGCCTGTTGCAGACGCTCTGCCTCTTTCAATATTAAGAACATCTATCTCGAAAAGAAGAGCCATTCCTGATTCGACCCTATCTTTATTTCCTGTTGATCCGTAACCCATTTCCTGCGGTATGTAAAGTCTGTATTTTCCGCCCTTTTTCATCTGCTGGAGACCGAAAGTAAGTCCTTTTACAAGCTCATTAGGATTGAATCTGGATGGTCTGTTCCTTTTATATGAACTGTCGAACAGTTTGTTTTTTGCGTCCCATGCCTGATAATGTATTTCAATGATGTCATTCATTGTCATGGGTTCTCCAGCCCCTTCTTTTATAACTTCAAGCAGAATTCCGTTGTCGAACTTCTTTATTCCTTTCTTTTTTGCATTCTCGGCCATGAACTTTTCACTTACCGGCTTGTTAACAATGAATTCAGAAAGCCTTTTCTGGGAATCAATTTTTATCTTGTCTTTACGGTAATTTGCAAGCGCCGCATTAAAAACAGTATCACCGTACTGAGGTTCCATAGGTTTTTCAAAAGCATCTTTCACGCCGCGGCATATTGCATCAGCATTGGCCTCAGGAAAATTTCTTATGGTGACTATTGTGGAATCGAATCCCATTCTGTAGCTGAGTACATCGATATCCGCCTCTTTTTTTGACAGTTTCTTTTCACCGGTGTCTTTGCCATCTTCATTTTTTTTGCTGCAGCCCGTGAAAGCAAGCGCTATTAAAAGGGCCGGGATTATAAGCTGTTTCATTGATGCTCCAGTAGTTCAATAATCAAAATACGGTACAATTTATCAGATTATTTTAAGATTACAAACATTCTGAATTAAGGCATTTCGATAAAAAACCGCTCAAGATCTTTTATTTCCTGTGAAAAGTTGCCGTCCCTGAAAAGAAATCTGCCCGCAACCATTGTAGATCTCACATTCCTTGGATCGCATCCGTAAACTATTGCAGCGGTCGGATGGCACTCGAAATTCATTGTCTGCGGAGTGTCCATGTCCAGTATGACCATATCGGCATCAAAATTTTCACATATCTGTCCTGTGATATTCTGAAGCCCCAGGATCAGGGCTCCGTTTATTGTTGCAAGGCCTACTGCATCTTTTGCGGACATTATTGATGCATCATGGTTTATCCCTTTCTGAAGCAGGCTTGCCATTTTCATCTCTGAGAAAATATTGAGAGCGTTGTTGCATGGAGCTCCGTCAGCGCCTATTCCTACCCGGATCCCCTTCTGGAGATACTTGTAAACAGGAGCGATGCCGCTTCCCAGCTTGAGATTTGTAGAAGGACAATGAACGATCGATGCATTTACATCCTTTATAAGGGATATTTCAGATTCATCAGGGTGTACTGTGTGGGCGATAACCGTTTTGTCATTAAGCGCGCCGATACTGTCAAGATATGCTATATTTCCGAGACCTGACATTGATCTTATGACCTCAACTTCCTCTTTATGCTCCGAACCGTGAGTCTGAATAAGAATGTCGTGTCTGTCACTGAGTTTTCTAACTTCCCTGAGAAGTTTCTTTGAACATGAAAGGGCGAATCTCGGAGAAAAGGCATATCTGAGAAGTCCATTTCCAGTGTTGTGAAACTTTTCAAGAAGCCTGACACTTCTATCAATAGAATCCGAAGTCTTTTCAAGAAGCTTGTCGGGAACGCCGGTCCCTGCATCCATCATGGCTTTTCCGCCTGTGTAGCGGAAACCTGCAATGCCCATGGTCTCGAAAATGACATCCTGATGGTTGACCGTGCCCATATCAAGAACAGATGTGGTCCCGGAAGACACCAGTTCCTTAAGTGCCGCAATAACACTGAGTCCGATGGTTTTTTTTGTAAGAGCCGCCTCAAAAGGCCATATATGGTCACGAAGCCAGGGCAGAAGAGGGATGTTCTCCGCCATGTTCCTGTGAGAGGTCTGGCACATGTGGATGTGAGTCTGGATGAATCCCGGGACGATCATGTGTCTAAAGCCGCCGTCAATTATCTCCGCTCCTTCAGGAATAAAGGGCTCATCAGAGTCTTTGCGGAATATTTTCCGTATCTTGCCGTCTTCAATGAGCAGAGACCCTTTGAAGAAATCATATTTTCCGCCGTTCCTGAGAGTATATATATGAAAATCTTTGAAAAAATACATTATCAAAAGGTCCTATTTATGTTCAGCAAGCGAATTCATGAATGGGTGATTCATCGTGTTCGAAAGAAGGTCGGCATATCCTGTAATACCCTTCAGTGAATATGAGAAAAATGCCGCCATCATGGCTCCACCGTAAGTTCTGAACTGAGTGTTAAGCATATCGTTATCGCTTTTTGCACAGACTGAACATGTCATTCCGCAGGAAGAGAGATCGTCAGGATCTATCATATCCATATGGCCTACACCTGCCGCGATTATGTGCCATGAAGGGGAGGGGAAGCCAAAATAGAAATTTACGCTGTTATTGCCTGCCGGAGCACATGCCTGAGATCCTTCAGGACCTTTTTGTGCTCCCAGGAACATTGACGGTCCCTGAAAAAGCACAGGGTTGTTCAAACTTGGAGGGTCATTCCCTATCGGAGGAGCGGAGTCAACCGGGTCAAATCCGAAAAATGCCAAAGCAATTGAAGGATTGGAATTAAGCATGTGGTTTGTCACTTTTCCGCCTCGGCTGTGACCGGCAACGCCGAATTTTGCAATGTCAGGAACAACAGTTATTCTTGAAGGCAGATCGTTTTTCATCCATGTAATGAAATCAGCAACTTTTACAGCTTCTTCAACGCTGGTGTCTCCTCCCATAAGACTTTGAGCGGACTGACTGGAAACAACTATGAATCCATGGGATGAGAGGTGAATAAGTGAATCATCATAATATGTGTTCTTAAGCTGGAACCCGTGCTGAAAATGAATTACAGGAACAGAGCCTGTCGCGCCTGACGGTTCATATATCCTGAAATTTCTCGGAGCACCGTTATTGCCCTCTTTGATATCAATTATGTTTACAAAATAGGGTCCAAGATTAAATACGGCTGTCAGATCTCCAGTATCTCCGGTATCGGAAGTATCTCCTGTATCCATATCTCCGGTAGTATCTCCCGTATCTGCTATGTCAGGATCGCCCGAAGTGTCTCCCGTGTCTGTCGTGTCTCCTGTGTCGGCATCATCTGCCGTGTTCCCTGTGTTGCCTGAATCCTGAGTATCTCCCGTATCAGTTGTATCTCCTGTATCATCCTGATCAGAAATGCCGTTTTCATCGCCGGTATCAGGATTTTCATGTTTGGATGAATTGCTGTCACAGGAAGTAAGAAGGCCGATAGTGCAGATAATAAGAACAGTAACGGCAAGCAGTGATCTTTTCATTTAACCCTCTCATATTATTTTTAACATAACACTAACACCTTTCTGATTATATAATCGATCGATCTATAAACAAGTAGTAATTTGTAAAAAATAAAAAAAACGGCCCCGAAGGGCCGTAAATGATTTGAATTCTAAGGAGTTATCCTATCTCTGTGCCTGATTCAGCATCATCATCTTCAGAAGATTCTTCAAGTTCAGGGAATTTAACATCAAAATTAGATTCATGATATCTCGGGAACCCTGTTCCTGCAGGTATCATCTTTCCAATGATTATATTCTCCTTGATACCTCTGAGAACATCTTTCTTCTTTTCCACGCTTGCGTTGGTAAGAACTTTTGTCGTTTCCTGGAAACTTGCCGCGGAGAAGAAGCTTTCCGTGTTGAGCGAAGCTTTTGTGATACCGAGAAGTATGGTCTCCCATGTAGCCGGCTTAAGTCCGCGTTTTTCTATGGTTTCATTGACAGCTTCAAGTTTTTCCTTTTCGACAAATTCGCCTTTCATGAAAGTTGTGTCTCCCGGATCGGCGACTTTTCTTTTCTTGAGCATCTGTTTAACGATGACCTCGATGTGTTTGTCGTTTATGGGAACGCCCTGAAGCTTGTAAACTCTCTGAACTTCCTGGACAAGGAATTTCGCAACCTCGACCTCACCTTTTATTCTGAGAATGTCGTGCGGGTCTACAGATCCGTCGATAAGCGGCTCACCTGCCTCGACATAGTCACCGTCGTGAACATTGATGTGCCTTTCCTTCGGTACCGGGATCGGAGGAGTGGTTTCACCGAACTCAGGAGTTATTGTGATTATCCGTTTAGCTCTCGCACCTTTGCCTTCGGACTGAACTGAAACGATACCGGAGATCTCAGATACTTTTGCAGGATTCTTGGTCTTTCTTGCCTCGAAAAGGTCGCTGACCCTCGGAAGACCGCCTGTGATATCCTTTGTTTTTCTTGTAGCTCTCGGAACTTTTGCAAGAACATCACCTGTAGAGACATTGTCACCGTTTTGCACTTCTATGTATGCATTTGCAGGAAGATGGTAGATAGCTTCTCCTCTGGAGATCGTCTTGGCTTTTTTACGGCCTTTCTTGCCTTCTTCGGTGATAAGTATCTTCGGTGACATTTTAGCATCACGGGACATTATGACGACGGCCTTTGAAAGACCTGTCTGCACATCAAGTTCCTCTCTCATTGTGATACCGTTCTCTATGTCCTCGAAAGCGATAACACCGTCGGTCTCTGCAATGATCGGGGTGTTGTAGGGGTCCCAGTCAGCAAGGACCTGGCCTGCTGCAACTTTTGAATTGTTGGCAACCCTGAGGTTCGTGCCGTATGAGACGGGATATCTTTCTCTTTCCCTGCCTTTGTCGTCAAGGATAAGAAGTTTACCGTTCCTATTCATTGCAACAAAACTGCCGTCCGATTTCTCGAGAGTTTTGATGTCTTTCCATACAACTGTTCCGGCCCTTTTTGTTTCATGGCTTGATTTCTCTATCGTTCTTGAAGCGACGCCGCCGACATGGAATGTTCTCATCGTAAGCTGTGTTCCTGGTTCACCTATCGACTGTGCCGCGATTATACCGACAGCTTCTCCGACATTGATGATATGTCCTCTTGCAAGGTCTCTTCCGTAGCATTTTGCACATACGCCGTACTTGCTTCTGCATGAAAGAACTGTCCTTATCTGGATTGAATCGATACCGAGGTCGACTATCCTGTCAACGATCTCTTCATTGATGAGTTCGCCTGCCTCAAGTATTATGTCGCCTGTGTCAGGGTCTTCTATGTCATCAAGTGTCACTCTGCCGAGTATCCTTTCCTTGAGCGGAGCGATGACCTCGCCTGAATCGTTGAGAAGCGCTTCAACCCATATACCTGTATTTGTTCCGCAATCCTCTTCGACAACAACGACATCCTGAGCTACATCGACAAGTCTTCTTGTAAGATATCCTGAGTTAGCTGTTTTGAGCGCTGTATCGGCAGAACCTTTTCTCGCACCGTGTGTCGAGTTGAAATAATCAAGAGAATCGAGACCTTCCCTGAAGTTTGCAAGGATCGGGGTCTCTATGATCTCGCCGCTGGGTTTAGCCATAAGACCTCTCATACCGCCGAGCTGTCTGATCTGGTCTTTGGAACCTCTGGCCTTTGAATCGGCCATGACATAGATGGAGTTGTCAGAAGGCATGATTATCTTGCCCCATACAGGGTGATCTATGATCTTTTCCTTCAGTTCGTCCATCATTTTGTTCGTGACTCTTTCATTTGCCTTGTCCCAGAGGTCGACGATCTTATTGTATCTTTCAGATTTGGTAACAACACCCACATTGTACTGGTCTTCGATCTCGCGGACTTCCTTCTCGGTCTCGGCGATGATGGTCTTTTTTGCCGCCGGGACTTTGATGTCGTCCAGAGATATGGAGTAGGCCGCTCTTGTGGAGTACTGGAACCCGAGATCTTTTATTTTGTCTGCAAAAATGACTGTCGCCTTTCCTCCCGCTGTGCGGAAACTTCTGTCAAGGATGTTGGACCAGTCGCCTTTCTTGAGCTGTCTGTTTATGGTCTCAAAGCCGAGTTCTCTCGGTGTGACTCTCCAGACAAGAAGTCTGCCCGGGGTTGTGACATGGATCTTTCCGTCTATTCTGACCCTTATTATTGACTGCCATTCGATGATACCCGCATCTCTTGCCATGAGAGCTTCTATGTCAGAGAAGAACACTTTGTTCTCACCTTTTGAATTGGGTTTGGCTGTCGTAAGGTAGTAAAGTCCGAGGACCATGTCCTGTGAAGGAGTTATTACCGGGGACCCTGATGCCGGAGAAAGCACATTGTTCGTCGACATCATCAGAACGCGGCTTTCCAGCTGGGCTTCTATGCTCAGAGGAAGGTGCACTGCCATCTGGTCACCGTCGAAGTCAGCGTTAAAAGCAACGCAAACCAGAGGATGGAGCCTGATAGCCTTGGAGTCAACGAGAACGGCCTCAAATGCCTGAATACCGAGCCTGTGAAGAGTCGGTGCACGGTTAAGAAGTACCGGATGTTCCTTTACCGATTCTTCAAGGATCTCCCATACTATGTCCTCTCCTGCTTCGACCATTGTCTTTGCAGCTTTTACTGTACTTACAAAGCCTCTGTCGTGCAGTTTGTTGTAGATGAAAGGCTTGAAAAGCTCAAGCGCCATTATCTTGGGGAGTCCGCACTCGTGAAGTTTAAGTTCCGGTCCGACTGTGATGACGGAACGGCCTGAGTAGTCAACTCGTTTTCCAAGCAGATTCTGACGGAAACGGCCCTGTTTTCCTCTAAGCATGTCGCTAAGAGACTTGAGCGGTCTGCCGTTCGTTCCCTGTATGGGTCTGTGTACTTTTGTGTTGTCGAAAAGAGCGTCGACAGCTTCCTGAAGCATTCTCTTTTCATTCTTTATTATTACATCAGGTGCACCGAGGTCCATCAGTTTTTTAAGTCTGTTGTTCCTGTTGATGACCCTTCTGTAAAGATCGTTGAGATCGCTTGTTGCAAACCTTCCGCCGTCAAGCGGAACCAGCGGTCTGAGATCAGGCGGAAGCACAGGCAGTATCGTAAGTATCATGTTCTGGCATGTTTCGCCCGATCTGAGGAATTTGTTGATGACATTTATCCTTTTCTGGAGTTTCGCCTGCTGGCTCTTGTCACCGGATATGGCAAGTTTTTCCTCGAGTTCTTTCTTGACAGCGAGAAGATCTATCTCTTCAAGGAGCTTTCTCAGAGGTGCCGCTCCTGTTTCAGCGTAGACCTTGTCAAAACCGTATTTCTCTCTCAGCTCATTGTACTGCTCTTCTTCAAGATAATCGCCTCTTGAAACACCGGGTATTGATGATTCAAGTACTACATATCCTTCACAGTAAATGACACTGCTGAGTGCCGAGTTTGACATGCCGAGCACTGTATTGATATAGAACGGTGATGTTTTGACATACCAGATGTGTGCAACAGGAGTTGCAAGCGTGATATGTCCCATTCTGTCTCTTCTGACCTTGGACTCAATGACCTCTACACCGCATTTTTCACATACGATGCCTTTGTATTTCATCCTTTTGTATTTTCCGCACAGACATTCGTAATCATTCACAGGACCGAATATCTTTGCGCAGAAAAGACCGTCCCTTTCGGGTTTGAATGTACGGTGGTTGAGGGTTTCAGGTTTTTTTACCTCACCGTATGACCATTCAAGGATCTTTTCGGGTGATGCGAGCGATACCTCAATTGCTTTGAAGTCAAAGCTGCTTTTCTGTTTTTCAAACACTTTGAAAATATCTTTCAAGGCATCCTCCTATTGTTTCTGTTCTTCAATCAAATTTACTTCAAGGCAGAGGCTCTGCATTTCCTTCACAAGGACGGAGAATGAAGCCGGGATACCGATCTCATACTTTGTCTTGCCTCTGACAATAGCCTCATAAAGCTTCTTTCTTCCTTCCACGTCATCGGATTTTACGGTCAGGAATTCCTGCAGACAGTATGCCGCACCGTATGCTTCAAGTGCCCAGACTTCCATTTCGCCGAGTCTCTGTCCGCCGAACTGAGCTTTTCCGCCCAGAGGCTGCTGAGTGACAAGCGAGTAGGGACCAGTGCTTCTTGCATGGACTTTTTCGTCAACAAGATGGTGGAGCTTAAGGAAATACATCACGCCGACAGTGACATCGGATTCAAACGGTTCTCCGGTCCTGCCGTCGAAAAGTATCATTTTGCCGCTTTCGCGTTCACCGGTCTTATGAAGGAGGTCACGAATGTCCTTTTCCTTTGCACCGTCAAAAACCGGGCTGGCGGTATAAAGTCCGCCTTTTATGGACTTTATGAAATTCTTAAGGTCATCTTCATCTGATTCATCAATGAGTTTTGAAAGCTCTTTGCCCGGCTGCATAATGTCTTTCAGCTCTTTTCTAATCTTTTCGATACCGAAATTCTGCTTGATGAAATCATTTACCTGCTCTCCGATCCTTCTTGCGGCAAGCCCGAGGTGAACTTCAAGTATCTGACCGATGTTCATACGGCTGGGAACTCCGAGAGGATTAAGAACAATGTCAACGGCCCTTCCATCTTCCATGTAGGGTACATCCTCTTCAGGAAGAAGCACGGATACGACACCTTTGTTGCCGTGGCGGCCGGACATTTTATCACCGACAGAGAGTTTTCTCTTTATTGCAACGAATACCTTTACAGATTTTATCACACCGGGGGAAAGATCGTCATTCCTGGTGATCTGCCTGATCTTGTTGTCATATATCTTTCTTACGGTATCGAGCTTTCTTCTCATGCTAAGTATGAGCTCTTTGATGTTTTTCATCACATCCCTGTCCTTAACGCTTATCGAAGCGATAGCATTTTCAGGGATCTTTGCAACTGTCTGCTCTGTGAGCTCTGCACCTTTTTTCACGATCACAGAATCTTTTTCGCTCTTGAGATCGGCATCGGTCTTTTTACCGACCAGCATCTTCCTTATAAGCTCGTAAGTATGTTTTTCTATGATACGGATCTCATCATCACGGTTCCTTTTCACTGCGTCGATCTGGATCTGCTCCTGTTCTTTCATACGGTTGTCCTTCTTGACACCCTTGCGGGAGAAAATCCTTGTATCTATTACGACACCTTCAACGCCTGAATGAACATAAAGAGAACTGTCTTTTACATCACCGGCCTTTTCACCGAAGATCGCTCTGAGAAGCTTTTCTTCAGGAGAAAGAACGGTCTCCCCTTTCGGAGTAACTTTACCGACGAGGATGTCTCCCGGTTTTATCTTCTGACCGATACGGATTATGCCGCTCTCATCAAGTTTTCTGAGTATTTCATCAGGAGCGTTCGGAATATCGGCTGTGATCTCTTCAGGACCTCTTTTAGTGTCTCTTGCTTCACATACGAACTCTTCTATATGCACTGAAGTGTATGTATCCTCTCTGAGAAGACGCTGATTTATAAGGATGGAGTCTTCATAGTTGTAACCGTTCCACGGCATGAATGCTATGAGAACATTCTTACCGAGAGCCAGCTCACCCTTGCTTATTGCAGGACCGTCGGCGATAGTATCGCCTTTTCTTACATAGTCTCCCACTGAAACCACCGGTCTGTGATTGATGGCGGTATTCTGGTTAGATCTTTTAAACTTTGTAAGATTGTATATGTCGACATCTACATTGCCTTCCTCTTCGACTTTGACAACAACCCTGTTGGCATCTATTTTTACGACATATCCGTCCCTGTGTGCAAAAACTGTATATCCGGAGTCTCTGGCGACATATTTCTCCATGCCGCTTGCAACGAGCGGAGCATCAGTTTTAATTAAAGGAACAGCCTGTCTCTGCATGTTAGATCCCATCAGAGCTCTGTTAGCATCGTCGTGCTCAAGGAACGGAATAAGGGCAGCAGAAACTGAAACGAGCTGGACAGGAACAAGGTCCATGAGTGTAACGGTTTCTCTTTTGACCCTTGCAACTTCGCCTGATTTCCTTGCATTTACTATCTCATCCACGATCTTTCCTTTTTTATCAAGGGCGATGGAACACGGGATGATCGTCTGACCTTCCTCGTCAATAGCGTCAAGGTAAACTATATCGTCTGTTACTACGGAATTTTTCACAACACGGTACGGTGTCTCGATATAACCGAACTTATCGATCCTTGCGAAAGTAGTTAGCGACACTATAAGACCGACATTGGGTCCTTCAGGTGTCTCTACCGGACATATGCGGCCGTAGTGAGTCTTATGTACGTCGCGGACCTCAAAACATGCATGCTCTCTGGCCAGACCGCCTGGTCCGAGTGCAGAAAGCCGCCTTTTATGTGTCATTTCTGAAAGGACATTAGTGTGGTCCATGAACTGGCTGAGCTGCCCGCCGGCAAAGAACTCCTTGAGAACGGCATTTACCTGTTTGTAACCGATGACTTCGTAAGGTGTAAGCGTCTCCACAACGCTGCCCGCAAGTTTTTCCTTGATGCTGTGAGACATTCTGAGAAGACCGGTTTTGAAAACATCTTCAAGAAGCTCTCCCACAAGTCTTACACGCCTGTTGCCGAGGTGATCGATATCATCTATCTTGCCTCTTCCGTCACTTAGATTGAGAATGTAGAGAATTGTGTTCATGACATCCTCTTTTCTCAAGTGCCTTGCTGACAAAGGAACATCCTCTTCGAACTTATGGTTCATTCTGAGACGGCCTACTTCGCTAAGGTCGTAACTTTCTGGGTTCTGGAAAAGGTTGTTAAAATATGCTTCCGCTATCTCAATCTTTACAGGATTTGAAGGGACCATCAGTTTGTATATTTCGAGAAGGGCATCCTCTCTTGAAGCTACTCTGTCTATTTTGAGAGTGTTAGAAAGATACGGTGAGAAATTGAAGTTCTCAAAATAGATTATATCAAACTCTTTTACACCCTTGCCGATAATATTATCGAGAAGGGTGGCTGTAAGTTCATCATTCACGTCAGCTATTTTGTTCCCTGTCTTAGGATCAAGAACTGGAGAGAATATCCTTTTGCCTTCCAGATAATCTGCCGGAAGGGCCATTTCGGTTATTCCTGCGGCCTGAAGTTTTTTGAGGACAGCGCTGGAGAATCTTTTTCCCTCTTTTGCTATTTCCTTGTCTTCAGCACCCATTATATCAACCGGTATTTTCTGTTTTTTAAGATCTTCGGACCTGTCATAATCGATCACTTTCGTTATTGTTCCGTTATTGATCCTGATCCTTTCCGGAATGTAGAAAGAGGAGATTATTTCAGCCGGAGTATATCCCCATGCCTTGAGAAATATTGTCGCAGGGAATTTTTTCTTTCTGTCTATCTTAACATACAGAAGCCTTTTTGAATCGAATTCAAAATCAAGCCATGATCCATGATATGGGATCAGCCTTGACATGAATATCTCATTACCGCTTGTCGTCTTAGCCTTGTCATAGTCGAAGAAAGTTCCGGGCGAACGATGGAGCTGGTTAACAATGACCCTTTCAGTTCCGTTGATGATGAAAGTTCCCCAGTCGGTCATACAGGGTATGGTTCCGAAGAACAGCTCCTGCTCCTTGATGTCGTTAAGTTTCTTGTGAGCGCCGTTCTCATCGATCTCGTAAGATGCAAGCTGTACTCTGATCTTGAGCGGAAGTTCATAGCTGGACCCCCTGAGCTTGCATTCCTCGACATCATACTGCGGTTCACCAATCGAATAACCCAGGAATGAAAGTTCTATGGAGTTATTGAAACTGGTGATAGGAAAAACCGATAGAAAAGCACCGTGAAGTCCCGATTTTATCCTGTCGGATGGTGCTGTATCCTTCTGCAGGAACTCCGAATACGAGTTTTTCTGCACTTCAAGAAGATCCGGTATATCGGTGACATGCTTTGTGATATCACCGAACCATCTTCTGGCCCTGAAATTCTGCTGTCCTAAGATCCCCATCATTACCTCTCTGTATGGTTCTGATTTCTTCCGGCAACCCTTTTTACATATATATAAATTAAAAAAAACAAAAAACAGGTAAGACAGTGAATCACTGCCTTACCTAGATTAAAACCAACTGTACCTGCTCAGCAGGATCTGTCGGTTTATTTAATTTCTATTTCAGCACCGGCCGCAGCAAGCTTCTCTTTAATGCTTTCAGCTTCTGCTTTCGGTATGCCTTCTTTTACTACGCTGGGACAATTGTCGACCATGTCCTTAGCTTCCTTAAGTCCAAGACCTGTAAGAGCTCTTACTTCCTTGATGACATTAAGTTTCTGTGCACCTGCTGCTTTGAGGATAACATTGAATTCAGTTTTCTCCTCTACTGCCGCTGTCGGAGCTGCAACCGCTGCAACTACTGTAGCTGCTGCGCTTACACCGAGTTCTGTCTCGAGCTCTTTGATAAATTCTGCGAGTTCAAGAACGGTCATTCCTTTGATGAAATCTTTTACTTCTGCTTTTGTCATTGTTCTCTCCAAAAATTTCTTAATTAAGCTGTTTCAAGTTTTTCTTTGTAGGCAGCAAGCAGGCGTACGAAGTTCTGCGGTACGGCCAGCATTGTTGCAAGAAGCTTAGCCTGAAGCTCCTCTTTCCCGGGAAGGTCAGCGAGTACATTCACTTCTGCCATGGTGAGCAGTTTGCCATCAATTACACCGCCTTTTACAATGATGCGCTCATCTTTTTTCGAGAATTTTTTGATGATCTTCGCACCTTTGACCTGATCGGAATCCAGCGTGAAAACAAGAGATGTCATCCCCTTGAGAAGTTTATCAATACCTTCGTAGGGGGTTCCCTTCACGGCGATCCTTGCGAGAGTGTTTTTCACAACGACGATCTTGATGTTCGATGTGGAGCACTCTTTTCTGAGCGGGGTGAAGGTTTCCATGTTTACACCGCTGAAATCAACTGCGATGCATGATGAAGCTTTGGAAAGCACTTCTCTGATCTCTTCAACGATCTGTTGTTTTTTGCTTCTTTCCATTTAAGCAACTCCATCAGTTACTATTTCTGGTCATCGAAGAACAATGACAGGTCTCAGACAGGAAATTAAGCCCGCAGGCACCTGGCTTCTACGACCAGAAAACGATTAATAAAACTACTTAGCCTCATTTACCAGAGCCGATTCATCGATCTTTATACCGGGTCCCATAGTACTCGATATAACAACCTTTTTGATGAATGTTCCCTTGGCTGTTGCAGGTTTAAGCTTAACAAGGTCCTTAATAAGTTCCATTGCATTGTCATGGATCTTTTCAGGCCCGAAGCTAAGTTTACCTATCATGCAGCAGAGCACACCGGCTTTGTTACTTTTAAATTCAACTCTTCCGGCTTTCACAAGCTTGATAGCGGCCGCAATGTCATTGCTGACTGTGCCGAGCTTGGGGTTGGGCATAAGTCCTTTTCTTCCGAGTATCTTACCGAGTTTACCGATCTTTCCCATCATTGCAGGTGTTGTAACCAGCTTGTCAAAATCGGTCCATTCTTCGGTCATGATCTTTTCAATCAGATCTTCACTGCCCACATAATCAGCGCCGGCACTCTGTGCCTGCGATATCATATCTGCCGGAACTACAGCACATACCTTTACGGTCTTTCCTACACCGTGAGGAAATATTGTAGCGCCTCTCACCATCTGGTCGGATTTTTTTGCATTTATTCCGAGATTGATGGCGATATCAACAGTTTCATCAAATTTTTTTGAAGCCGATTTCTGCAAAATGACAATGGATTCCTTGATGGTGTATTTTGCGTTCGGATCAAAATTGTTCATCGCATCGCGAAGTCTTTTTCCATAAGTTGCCATCATGCCCTCCTTTACTTAATGTTAATTCCCATGCTACGGGCGGTACCGGCAACAATTTTCTTGGCCGACTCGAGATTGGTCGTGTTGAGATCCTCCATTTTTGTCTTTGCGATCTCAGCGACCTGGTCCCATGTCAATGAACCGATCTTCTTTTTGTTGGGCTCCCCGGATCCTTTACTCTTATTGATTGCTTTCATGAGCAACTGGGAAGCAGGGGGTGTTTTTGTTATGAAAGTGAAAGATCTGTCAGCATACACAGTTATAACAACAGGGATGATAAATCCGCGCTGTTCCTGTGTTCTTGCATTGAAAGACTTACAGAATTCCATAATGTTAACGCCATGCTGTCCGAGTGCAGGACCAACGGGAGGAGCAGGATTCGCCTGACCAGCGGGAATTTGCAATTTGATGTTTGCAAGAATTTTCTTAGCCATTTAAAACTCCTCTTAAAAAACGTTAATCCTCAACTTTCTCAACTTGTGAGAAGCTAAGCTCGACGGGTGTTGAACGCCCAAAGATATTTACCAAAACATCCAACTTTTCTTTTCCTTCCTTTACGTCATCTATTACAGCTTTGAAACCAGCAAAAGGACCATCTTTGATAAGTACCATCTCACCTTTTTCAAACATTATGCCGCTAACCGTTGAGATCTCGCCTTCCTCTATCATTTTCTTGATCTTGGCTATCTCAGCTTCGGATATTACGGTGGGGGCTGTCATTTGATGGTTCTTTGATGTAAAACGCTTTCTTTCACCTATAAAAAGCGGTTTTCTTGCAAAAACAACACTTTTGATAAGAAGAAGAGCGTCTTCCGAATATTCCATCTGAAGAAATATATAACCGGGATAAAGGTTCCTTTTTACAAGTTTTTTCTTTCCGTCCTTTTTTTCTTCAACTTCAACTTCGGGTACTACAATTTCACCGAAAGATGTTTCCATTCCCTTCTCTTTAACGAGCTTTTCAATGGCGGTCTTGAGTTTGTTCTCGTGACCTGACTGAGTGTGAATTGCATACCACTTCATAAAAGGCCTCCGGCTAATAGATCAAATATGAAAGATTTGACCAGACAAGATCGAATATTACAAATACAACGATCATGATGCCTACAAAAACAAAAACAGATATTGTTGTAACTCTTGTCTCATCTTTTGTCGGAGTAGTGACCTTTTTAAGTTCAACTATAGCTTTTTCAAGTTCACTGATAAAAAGACCGTTTCTCCCTTTCCAGAAATAGACAGTTATAGCTGCGGCAAGCAGCAGTCCCGCAAGGTTCTTTAGCGGAAATACAGAAAGTATCCTTAAATCAGCAACATCCAGGAAACGCATGCCCAGAAAAGCATCTGATGCTGCGGTCATGAAATAAAGCAGTACAAGAAAAAAACCTGCATAGATCCCGAAGATCAACCTTTTGTCCTTCATTTAAAACCTCAAAAATTATGGCAGGCCAGGCAGGAATCGAACCCGCAACCCCCGGTTTTGGAGACCGATGCTCTACCAATTGAACTACTGACCTACCTTATCCTACATTAAATCTTACCTTCTTTATGAACAGTATGTTTCCTGTCATGAGGGCAGTATTTTTTAAGCTCAACCTTGTCAGCAGAGTTCTTCTTGTTCTTTATGGTTGTATAATTCTTTCTTTTACATTCAGAACAGGTAAGAGTCATTTTGACACGTGCACCGACTTTCTTTTTAGAACCCATTTTACACCTATATTATTCAATGATCTTAGAAACAACGCCTGAACCGACAGTCCTGCCGCCTTCCCTGATAGCGAAACGGAGACCTTCGTCCATTGCTATCGGAACTATGAGCTGAACATGTATCGTGATATTGTCACCAGGCATTACCATCTTGATACCTTCCGGAAGATCAAGCGATCCCGTAACATCCGTCGTCCTGAAAAAGAACTGCGGACGGTAGCCTGTGAAGAACGGTGTGTGCCTGCCGCCTTCCTCTTTCGTCAACACATAGCACTCTCCCATGAACTTCGTGTGAGGCGTGATGCTCCCCGGTTTCGCAAGGACCTGTCCTCTTTCAACTTCATCTTTCTTCGTGCCCCTCAGAAGACAGCCTACATTGTCTCCGGCCCTGCCTTCATCAAGAAGCTTCCTGAACATCTCAACACCGGTTACTGTCGTTTCCTGTGTCGGCGTGATACCTACTATCTGAACCTTATCTCCAACTCTCACTATACCTCTCTCGATCCTTCCGGTAACAACCGTGCCTCTGCCGCTGATGCTG